>QWPO01000035.1 GCA_003669255.1 Planctomycetota bacterium
ACTGCTGTTTCAGGGCAATGCCGCCAAGGAAAAGGTCGACAAGGAAAAGCAGGCCAACGTCGCGAATAAAGTGATTTGGGCGAGTGAGCCGTTTGACGACGCAGATGGTAGCTGGACGCGGGAAGAGAATGAGCGGTTTCTCGACTACGACAAGGATGAGAAGTTCACCTTGGATCAAGAGGTTGTGGACGGCCCCCACGGCAAAGCCGATGTCCGTGATGCCGGTCTGATCGACCGCTATTGGCTGTCGGCGTGGAGGACGCTGCGCGTGCTTCATCGGCCACGCATCACGTCTCCGGAGTTCAATGCCAGCGAGGAAGTAGCGCGGGCCGGGGAGTTGATTTATACGGCGATAGCTGTTGATCCGGACGATGAAGACAAGATCCAGTACAGCCTCAGTGGTGGCGGCGACGCCCTCCTTTTGCAAATCGATCCTGACAAGGGTGAAGTACGGTTTCGCGATGAGTCGGTCGATCCCGAACTCAAGAAGGTAACTTTTACCGTCCTGGCGACCGATCGCTCTGGCCTGATCGACGAGCACGAAGTGTCGATCACGCTCAGGCCGCCTCCGAGCGCCCTATAGCCCTGTCACCCTTCCAGCCGGAAGCGGCTGACGGTGTCGGTCATGCCATCCACCGCCTGCACCATGTGCTGCGAGGCGTCTTTGAACTCCCGCAGGGCGTCGGCCGCCGCCCGTGACCCGTCGTTGAGTGTGACGAGCGCGTCGGTGATCTGCTGGGCCCCGGCCGCCTGAGCCTGCATCCCCTGCTTCACGCTGTCGAAGCGGTGGCTCAAGCCCTGCACCTTGTCGATCACGTCAGAAAACTGCCCGCTGATTCCGGCCACGCGGTCGACGCCCGTTTTCACCTCCGTCGCAAACCGCCCCATCTCGTCCACGCCCGCGTTCACCGCCTCCTGCATCTGCTCCACGAGCCGCTCGATGTCGAGCGTGGCCACGGCTGTCTGGTCGGCAAGGCGGCGGATCTCCCGCGCCACCACGATGAAGCCCTGGCCGTAGTCGCCCGCCTTCTCCGCCTCGATGGCCGCGTTGATCGAGAGGAGGTTGGTCTGGTCGGCCACCTTGGTGATCGTGGTGATCACCATGTTGATGTCTTCGGCCCGTTGGCGAATCGTGGCCAGTCGCTCGGCAAACTCCGTGGTGGACTGTTCCAGGTGGGCCATCGTGTCGCCCACCTCGGAAAGATTATCGCGGCCGGCGTCGGCCACGTGGGCGGTGTCGGCGGCCACGTCGGCCACCTCGCCCATCGTGTCGAGTAGTTCTCGGCCGGTTACGGCGATCTGCCGACTGGCTACCGCCGCCTCGCTCGTGCTGGCCCCCAACGAGGCGATCGCCGCCTCCTGCTGGTTGCCCGCCGCCGTGAGCTGCCGCGCCGTTGCGTTGAGGTCGAAACTCGCCCGCTTCACCTGCGAGACGATCGCCTTGAGATTGGCCGTCATCGCACCGACGTCGCGGAGAAGTTGGCCGGTCTCGTCGCCGCCCCGCATGTCGATCGTGCCGCTGAGGTCGCCCTGCGCCACCCGCCGCGAGGCCGCCACCGCCTCGCCGATCCGCCCGGTGATTCTCGTCGCCAGCCAGCCCAGCAGGCCGAGGATCGTCGCCATCCCGGCGGCCGCGATCCCCGCCGACGTGAGCAGCGGCCCCCTCACACGGCCCACGAGGTCCGACGTCGGGATCTGCATGACGACCGTCCAGCCGCCCGACGGCACCTTGGCCGCCGCGTAGAGGCTCTCCACCTTCGTGAGCGGGTCGAGGGCGGTCACCACCCGGTCGGTGGTGGTCGCGGAGTGGAAGTCGCGAAGGAGTGTGGCGTAGGGCGTGGCATCGATCGGCTTCGTCCGCATGTCGGCCGACTTGAGCGTGGTGGCAATCACCCGCGGGCCGCGGACGCCCGCGTCTTCCTCGCCCCGGCTCACGAGGAAGATTTCCGGATGCCAGCCCAGCGCGACCTGCCGCTGCTTGAGCGTGTCGAGGGCGGCGCTGATCCGCTCGAGCGTACGGTCCACGCCCGCCACCCCGCGAAACTGGCCGTCGACCACGATCGGGTAGGTCTGCTCGAGCATCAGATCGCCCTCGTAGTCGTAGGGCTCGGTCACCATCGCCTTGTCGATCTCGCGACCGTCGAGGAACCGTTTCTTGCAGCCCTCGTAGTAAAGGCCATCGAGCTCGACCAGTGGCTTGAGCATGATCCGCGTGCGGTCGCTGCGGTCGCGAAACCAGTAGGGCAGGAAGCGGCCGTCCTGTGTGACCGATTGGGGCGGGAGCAGGGTGAGGCCGCCGCCGGTGCCGGTTGCCGAGAGCGAGGTGGCGTCGATCGCGGTCGGGGTCGATGAGGCGTCGATGGCCCGGGCTGCGGCGGCGTCGCGGCCGTCGGCATCAGGCTCGTAGCCGAAGTAGGAGCCGACGTATTGCGGCATCGAATCGAGCACGTCACGGGTGAACCGCAAGGACTGGAGGCGGTCGTCGAGCATCCCGTTCTCGGCGGCGATCGCCATCACCCGAGCCGTGGTGACGGCCTCGGCCGTGTCTCGGTCGATGTCGGCGGCAACCGCCCTGACGCGCTCGCGCAGGATCTCCTGGCCGAAGTCGAGCAGCAGCGCCCGCATCCGGAAGTAGTTGAGACCCAGCGCGGCCGCGAGGATCGCAACCGCGGGCAGGATCGCCAGAACGAGCAGACGGCCGCGGAGGCCGAGGGCGGGGAGGAACGACATAGTCGGAATCCGAAGGCAGCCCCGAGGGGTACGCGAGAACCCTAGGTTACCTTCGGGGTTGTCGGCGGCGGTTCCGTCGCCGAAAATCCGCTGCAACCGGCATGAACGCACCTGCCGACAGACCGCCCACCTCCCTCAGCCCCAGGCCCAACCGATGTGGCACCTCCAGGCCGCCGACGCGATTCTCTTCGACTGCGACGGCACACTGGCCGACACGATGCCGGCCCACTACCGCGCCTGGCTGACGGTGACGAGAGCCCACGGGATGGCGTTTGACGAGGACCGGTTTTACGCACTCGGCGGCCGCCCCACGCGAGACATCATCGCCACACTGGCCCGCGAAGCGGGTGTGACGCTCGACGTCGAGCATGCTGCCGAGGAGAAGGAGCGGGCATTCCTCGACCAACTGGCCCGGATCGAGGCGATCGGGCCGGTGGTCGATGTCGTCCGCCGGTTGCGGGGCCGGATGCCGATCGCCGTGGTCACCGGCGGCTACCAGCAAGTCTGCCGGAAGATCCTCGCCCACATCGGCCTCGCCGACGCCTTCGACACGATCGTGGCCAGCGAAGACACCGAACGCCACAAGCCTGAGCCAGAGCCGTTTCTGGAGGCCGCCCGTCGGCTGGGCGCGAGGCCGGAGCGATGCGTGGTCTGGGAAGACAGCGACCTGGGCCTCGAGGCGGCGCGGCGCGGTGGGATGTCGTGGATCGACGTGCGCTCGTTCCATCTGCCGGCACGGGTGGGCGACGCATGACCGCCACCGTCACCCTCGCCGACATTCGTTCGGCCCGTTCGCGGATTGAGGGCCGGGTGCTGCGATCCCCCTGCCCGCGGAGCATTCCGCTGTCGGAAGCCGTCGGACTCGACGTGTTTTGCAAGCTCGACGTCTTCCAGCGAACGGGCAGCTTCAAGGAGCGGGGCGCCTGCAACGCCCTGATGCTCCTCGACAACGCCCAGAAGCCGCGGGGTGTGGTGGCTGCGTCGGCGGGCAACCACGCGCTCGGCCTTGCCTACCACGGCAAGCTGCTTGGCATTCCGGTCACCGTGGTGATGCCGCGGTTTGCGCCGCTGGTGAAGGTGGCCACCTGCCGGCGACTCGGTGCCAACGTGATCCTCGAGGGAGAGACGTTCGACGACGCCCGTCGGCTCGCCGTAGAGATCGCCGACCGAGACGGCCTCGCCCGCATCCATGGCTTCGACGACGCCCGCGTGATCTCGGGGCAGGGGACGATGGCCCTCGAGATCCTCGAAGACGTGCCCGATGCCGACGCGCTGATCGTGCCCACCGGCGGCGCGGGCCTGCTGGCTGGGGTGGCGATCGCTGCCAAGGCGCTGCGGCCCGAGATTCGGATCGTGGCGGTGGAGACGGCGGCAGCACCGAGTTTTTCAGTGTCGCTGGCGGCGGGCCATCCCGTGCAGGTGCCAATCCGCCCCACGCTCGCCGACGGCCTCGCCGTGGGCCGCGTGGGCGACCTTTCCTTCAAACTTGCCGCGCCGCTCGTCGATCGCGTGATCACGGTCGACGAGGGCGACCTCTCGCTCGCGGTGTTGCGGCTTCTCGAACTCGAGAAGACCGTGGTGGAAGGTGCGGCGGCGGCCGCGCTCGCCGGCGTGATGGCGGGCCGCTGTCCCGAACTGGCTGGCCGGAAGGCGGTGCTGCTGCTTTGCGGTGGCAACATCGACCTCACGATCCTCGACCGCGTGATCGACCACGGCCTCGCGGTGGATGGCCGACGCTGGCGGTTCGCGGTGCGGATTAGCGACCGACCGGGCGGGATCGCCAGGCTGACTGCCGCGATCGCGGCCGCCGGTGCGAGCGTGCGGGAGATCGTGCACGACCGGGCCTTCTCGGGGGCCGATGTGTTTTCCACGGGCGTGGAGGTGACGGTGGAGACCGCCGGCCACGACCACGTGGCCGCGCTCGCCGCGGCGCTCGCGCACGACGGATTTGACGTCCGCCCCGCGTGAGACCCTGCGGGTTTTGCGGCTCGTGAGGCCGCCGCCACTTTCGTGGTAGTCGGCGGGAGTCGGCGGCCGATCACCCTCGGTGCGAGCCTGGCCGGGACTCGCGCGCCGAGGAGCGTCGGACATGATTACTCATCAGCACGGCCTGTTCGCCCGCACGGGGCGAACAGCGAGGTCTTCGTCCGATGCGAAGATCCGCGAACGAGAACGGCTCCGCCGAGAACTGCTCCGCCGGATTCTCGACCGCGAGATTCGGCGACAGGCCCTGCGGGGCGTGAGAGTCTGATCGCGGGCCACCGGAAAGGGAGGCATCCATGCGACATGGCACTGGCAGCCCGCCCCCGAGAGCCGACGGCAGATGCGACGGCCGGGCCCGCGGACTGATGGGCGGCAGTCTTGCGTGTGCGCTCGGCCGGCTGGCAGCTGCGCTGATCCTGCAGTCGACGCTTGCGATCGTCTGCACCGGCTCCGCCGTCGCGCAGCAGTCGTGGTGGGGCTGGGGCTTCGGAGGCAATCCCACCGCAAACTGGTCTGCCGACAACCTCGCCGACTACATGTACACGGGGCACACACCCCATCCGGCGGTTGCCAGGATCGTGGCTCCCGAGTCGAGCGGTGCTTCGCTCGGATCGGGCGTGCTCGTGGACGTCAACCAGTCGCAGGGCCTGGTGCTCACCAACTGGCACGTCGTCCGCGACAGCAAGTCGGCGGTGCTCGTGCAGTTCCCCGACGGCTTCCAGTCGGCCGGCACGGTCGTCCGTTGGGACGAGGCCTGGGATCTGGCGGCGATCGTGGTCTGGAAGCCGGCGGCGACGCCGATCCCGGTTGCCGAAGCGCCGCCGCAGATCGGCGAGCAGCTGACGATCGCCGGCTTCGGCCGCGGCGTGTACCGGGAGCAGACCGGTGAGTGCACCGAGTATCTTTCGCCTGGGACGGGTTACGCCAAGGAGTTCGTCGAGCTCAAGGCGACGGCGAGACAGGGCGATTCTGGCGGTCCGATCTTGAACGAGCGACGCGAAATTGCGGGCGTGCTTTTCGGCCAGAATGACGGCCGCACGATCGGCAGCTGCTCCAAGCGGGTTCGCGAGTTTCTCGCGTCGGTCGGCTCCAAGGGATACACGCCCGCGCCGATCGCTGAGTTTTCAGAGGCCCGGGCGATCGACCGGGGAATCGGCGCGGCCGCACCGGCGTCGGATCGGATCGCCGCCATGCCGGTGTCAGACGTCGTGCAACGCTCCACCTATGTGGCCGAACCGGCCGGAGTGCCGGTCATCGCACAAGCGATACCCGCTCCTATGACCGCCACAGCGCCGCCGACGTGGCCCGGCGTCCCCGTCGCCCAGCAGCCGTCGCCACTGGCCGGTTTGGGCCTGCCTCACTGGCTGCCCGATCCATGGGTGCACCGCACCACGCTGCTCTCGGGAGCGGGTGGACTCGCGCTTGTCGTGCTCGGCCTCAAGACGCTGCTCGGCGGCCGACGACTATCGGCGTGAGCTTTCTTCCTACTTCGGCGTCTTGGTGACCGTTGCCTTCTTGATCACGACGGGCTCGACGGGCTTGTCGCCGGCGCCGGTCCGTACGCTGCCGATCGCCTTCACGACATCAAGACTCGCCGCGTCGGCGGTCTTGCCGAAGGCGGTGTATTGGTTGTCGAGGTGCGGCACCCGCTCGAGGCAGATGAAGAACTGGCTGCCGGCCGAGTTGGGATCGCTGGTGCGGGCCATCGAGAGCACGCCCGGCTCGTGTGGAGTGGGGTTGAACTCGGCCTTGATCTTGTAGCCCGGGCCGCCGGTGCCGGTGCCTTCGGGGCAGCCGCCTTGGATCATGAAGCCCTTGATGATGCGGTGGAAGGCGACGCCGTCGTAGTAGCCGCTCTCGGCGAGGGCCACCATGTTGCGGACGTGGCCGGGGGCCGAGTTGGAATCGAGCTTCAGGCGGATCGGGCCGAGCGTGGTATCGAGCGTGATCTCGTAGTTGGACGAGTCGAGGTCGAGGGCCTTGGCGGCAGCCTGGAGTTCGGCGGCGGAGGGCTTGGGCATCGTGGGTTCCAAAGGGGAAATGGGACGAGCGGGCGGGGGCGGGCGGACGGTTTGCCGCGCCGCGACTGCCTGCCGATACTCAATCCCGATGAACTCGCAGCCCGAAGAGCGTGCCGACGATCAGGATCTTTCCGGAAGGAGTCTGGGAGGATACCGGCTCGTCCGCCGCTTGGGTAGTGGCGCGATGGCCGACGTCTATCTTGCGGAGCAAACGTCGCTCGGCCGGCAGGTGGCGGTGAAGGTGCTGCGATCGGGCACGGCGCGGCACACGGCCGCCGTCGAGCGGTTCGAGCAGGAGGCCCGGGCCGCCGCCTCGCTCGTTCACGGCCACATCGTGCAGATCCACGAAGTGGCATGCATCGACGGAATTCACTTTCTCGCCGAGGAGTATGTGGCGGGCCCGTCGCTCAAGGCGTGGCTCAAGGCTCGTGGCCCGCTCGATGCGCGGCAGGCGCTATGGGTGTTGAGGCAGGTGGGCTCGGCGCTCGCGCGGTCGGCGGAGCAGGGGATCGTGCATCGCGACATCAAGCCGGAGAACCTGCTGCTGACGCTCACCGGCGAGGTGAAGGTGGCCGACTTCGGGCTCGCCCGTGTGCTCTCCGAGAACCTCGACCTCACGCAGGACGGCATGACGCTCGGCACGCCGCTCTACATGAGCCCGGAGCAGGGCGAGGGCCGATCGGTCGATGCTCGGAGCGATCTCTATTCACTCGGGGCCACGGTCTACCACCTGCTCGCGGGCCGTCCTCCCTACTCCGCTCCCTCAGCCGTGGCGGTGTTGATGGCGCACATCAAGGAGCCGCTCATTCCCTTGGCGGCGGCGCGACCGGATCTGCCAGCCGGACTGTGCGAGATCGTCGACCGCCTGTTGGCAAAGGATCCAGCGCTGCGATACGAGTCGCCGCAGGCGTTGCTTCAGGCGGTGGATGATCTGGAGTCGGCGATGTTTGCCGGTTCGCGGTCGATGCCGTCACCGCTAGCGTGGCCGGAGGATGCCGGCTCGTGGATGGGGGCGGCGACGGTCGGCTCGCTACCGATGCCGACGCGGCCGCTCCCTGGGCGGAAAACGAACCCGCGGCTGCGGGACGCGACGGTGCACCTCAAGGCTGCGGTGGACCGCGAACGGGAGGAGCATGAGGCGGCGCGGCGGCGCTGGGCCGCGACGCTGGGGGCGGCTCTGGTGGCCCTGGCGGTGGGGTTTGCCGTCGGCCGGCTGCGGCCGCGGAGGTCCGAGCTCTTCGGCCTGCGGCGGTAGCGGTGGTACGGCCCGTCGGGGCGGGCGTTCAAGCCTGCTTGACCCGCGTGCCGACAGTGCTAGAACGTCAGTTCGTCCGCCCCCATCGTCTAGAGGCCCAGGACGTCGGGTTCTCAGCCCGAAAACCGGGGTTCGACTCCCCGTGGGGGTACTGAAACGGCCGTGTCTTCCGGAATCCCGGGAGATGCGGCCGTTTGCATTTCTGGTGATGACTCCTGATGAGCCGTGGCGCGCGTTGACGGAGTCGGTTCTGGAGTCGGAATTGCTGAGGGGCGGCTGGCGGCCCGCTGGAAGTCCTCGTCGGTCACCATGGGGTAGTGATCCTCCGCTACCTTCTCGGTGTTGCCGATCCACGCATGCACGAGGTGAGCGGTGTACTGCTTCATCAGTTCCGTCTCCCGGCTCGCGCGGAGGTTGACGAGCAGTTTGGGCCACCGCTTGACGTTGGGCCGCTCGATAGCCCGGAGGATGCCGGCGTACACGTAGCCCTCGCGGTGGAATCGCCGGGGCAGGACATGAATACTTCCGGCAGGGGCCTCGTCGAAAGCCTGTCGTAGGTACGGTTCGACCTCGGCGAAGATCGGCACGAAACGCATCTCGTGGCCGTCGAGATGTTCCTTCTTCCGCACGCGGATAGTGAGTCGGCGGCCATGCCAGTCGACATCGCCCCACGTCAGCCGCGACACCTCACTCGGGATTCGTAAGCCACAGAGACGGGTCAGGACAATGACGAGCCGCCAGTTGTTGTCCGCGCAGCCCGCCAACACCTTTTCGATCACGCCGGGGTCGACGAAATGCTTGCACTTGGTGTTCTTCTGGCTCCCGGGGGCACTGACCTGCCCCCATGAATGGAACCAGTGTCTATCACCAGGGTAGACCTGCCAAGGGATCGCCTCTGTCCGAATCCTGAGCGGCCCCGGCACAGTCCCACTCGCCCCATGTTTGCGAATCAGCACCCCTCGGCATCTGCCTCGGCGTGGCTCGCCCGGCAGCCAGAGGAGCTGACGGGGAGACAAGAAGGCCGCTGCGGGAGGCGATCCGCGGCGGTTACGATTGGCACTTTAATCAGGACGACACAGAGGCGGCCAACAGTGCGGATCGTGACGTGGAACTTGAGGCACGGTGCTGGGTACCGGCCGCCAACGCAGCGAGCCGTAAGAAGCGAAACACGCCCGGAAGCCAGAGGGGCGGGCGGGTAGAAGGCCCGGAAAACACAAGGACGAATGGACGCTTGCAACAGTTTTCTTGGCGGCAACCCGAATGGCTGGCGTATCACTCCCTTGCGGGGCTAGACTCCTTCAAGCAAGGGTATCTTTGCATTGGGACGTG
>QWPO01000069.1 GCA_003669255.1 Planctomycetota bacterium
CGATCGCGGCTGAGATTGAGGCGATGCCCGCGGAAAGTAGCACAGGTTTTTAACCTGTGCCGGAAGGGGGCGGCACAGGCTGGAAACCTGCGCTACTGGAAGGCAGGGCGGCACAGGTTACCAACCTGTGCTACTGGGGGCGTGTGCTGCTGCGAGCAGCTGACGCCGTCCAAGCCCAACGCCGTAAGGCGTGGGGCCGCAGCGCAAACACGGCTCGCCAAATACGTAGCACAGGTTAGCAACCTGTGCTACGGGGAACGCAGGGGATTGACACGATCAGTGTACGGGCGTATCGTAATGTTCACCTCGCCCCACAACACGTGTAAGGTGACACCATGACGCTCGTCTCCGAAATCCGCAGCCGACTCGTCCGTGCCTTTCCAGAGAACCAGGCCGACCTTCTCGCCGAGGTGCTCGTGGAATCTCACGCCGAACTGGTGAACCGCGCCGACTTCCACAAGCTCACTGAGGTAGTTCACGACCTCGGTGAGGCACAGAAGCGGACCGAACTGCGAGTCGAGGAACTTGCGGACGCACAGAAGCGGACCGAGATCCACGTCGATGAACTGGCTCGGTCGCAGCAGGAAATGCGCGTGACCATGCAGGAGATGCAGGCGACGATGCGGGACATGCAGGCGTCCCAACAGGACATGCAAGGATCCATCCAGGCGATGCAGGCGTCTCAGCAGGAGATGCAGGCCTCTCAGCAGGAGATGCAGCGGGCGGTTACCGATCTCGCCAAGCAGGTGGGCGGGCTCTCCAACGCGGTCGGTGCCAACCTCGAAGACTTCGCCTGCGACCTCGTGCCCGAACTGCTCGAGAAATACTGGCGGTTCGTCACTGTGTCGGCTGGGCCGGAAGAACTCACCACCGCCGATGGCGTCGGCCGGGAATTCGACGTGGTGGTTCGCGGCACGATCGATGGCCGGCCCGTGACCGTGCTCTGCGAAACCAAGGCGACCGTGAGCACCACCGAGGTGTCAAAGTTTCTTCGGATCGTAGAGAAGGTGCGCGAGGCCTATCCGGGCGAAGACATCCGGCCGCTGTTCTTCGGCTACAAGGCCAACTCAGCGGCTCGCGGGCTGATCACGCAGTCGCACGCGGCGATGATTTTTACGCGCGGCGTGATGATCCCGGTGGCGGCATAGGGGCTGGCCAGGGCAGGCACAGGTTGGAAACCTGTGCTACTAGGGAGCGTGTACTGCTGGCAGCCGCTGACGCCGTCTAAGCCCAACGCCGTAAGGCGTGGGGCCGAAGCGCAAACACGGCCCGCCAAACAGTAGGCACAGGTTGGCAACCTGTGCTAATAGGGGGCAGGCACAGGTTACCAACCTGTGCTACGTGGGAGCCTGTGCTACTGGGGAGCCTTACTCGTCGAAGGGGCGGCGGGGCTTCTGTTCTTTGGCCGCGGTCGCGGCGGGCTCGGCCGGTTCGTTCTTTGCAGGCTTGATCGCCTCGTCGTCCGGCTTCGCTGCATCGCCCCCCTCAGGCATTTCCTGACGCTCGCGCCACGGCTTCCCAGCCTCATAGTTCGCCAGTTCGTTCTTGAGCTGATCCTCCACGTCGCCGCCGGCCGCCGTGTCGGCGTCGATCGCCTTCCGGCTGAACTTCTGCGCCGACTCGAAATCACCCTTCTCCGCGTGGCCCGCCGCCAACGTGCTGATGATGTGGCCCTCCTTCCACTCGGTCGCCTCGCAGGCCTTCTCCGCCAGCGTGATCGCCCGCGCCGCATCGCGGATCGCGTCGTTCGGGGAAGTGGCCAACAGCCAGGCGAGGTTGTTGAGGATGCCCGTGTCGTCGGGCTTGATGGTGTGGGCCTTCTCCAGGTCGGCGATCGCCGCCACGTGGTCGCCGATCGAGATCTCGGCGTCGCTGCGGCCCCGCAGGGCTGCGAACGCTTCGCCATCGGCCTCTAAGGCTTTCGTGAACCGCCGAATCGCCTCCCGCGGCTGCTTGGCCGCCAGATAGAGCGTGCCGAGCTGGCTGAGCACGATGGGATCGTCGGGGTTCTTCGCGGCCAGCTTGCGAAACGAGCGGATCGCCTCGGGATAATCCTGCCGCTCGGCCGCGATCAGGCCCTTGAGCTCGAGCGCCGCCGGCATCTCGGCGTCTTGCTGCAACACCGACTCCACGTCGGCAAGCGCCCGCTCGCTCTGCCCTGCCTGCTGCAGGATCCGCGCCCGCAGCAGCCGGGCCGACTGATCGCGCGGAGCAAGATCCACGGCCCGGTC
The DNA here is from genome assembly GCA_003669255.1 of Planctomycetota bacterium. GTDB lineage: Bacteria > Planctomycetota > Planctomycetia > Pirellulales > UBA1268 > QWPN01. The sequence goes on from QWPO01000069.1 coordinate 2,232, forward strand.
GATGTCTGCAAGAGCCTTGTCGCGCTCCCCCTCCACCGCAAACACCCGCGCCCGCTGCAGGAGCGGACCGGCTGCCTCGGGGTCGAGTTCGATCGCCTTGTCGAAGGCCTCGCGGGCGGCTTCGAACTGCTCGCTCATCATGCATGCCATGCCGAGCGCCTCGCGAAGCGAGGCATCGTCGGGCTCCTCGGCGATCGCCACGTCGAGATCCTCGCGGGCACGCTCGTATTCGTCCTGCATCAGCAGGTGCAGCCCGCGGGCGCGCCGCACGTCGGCGTCGCGCGGGGCGAGTTCAACCGCCGCGTCGTAGAAGCGGAGCTGCTTCTCGGGGTCATCTTCAAGCGCCGCAAGCACGAGGTTGGCCTGCGCCCGCGGAAGCTGATCGTCGCCGAGGAGTTCGAGCGCCTTTGTCGCGGCGGCCTTGGCCCGCTCGCGATTGCCGCCAGGCAAGGCCTCGAGCCGGGCCATCATGAGGTGCACCGAGCCATAGGTCGGGTCGCGAGCCACCACCTCGTTGAGATCCCGCATCGCAAACGCCCGAATCCGCCGCCAGTTGGGATCGGGCTGGTCGGCATCGACGATCGCCCCGGTGAGCATCGCGGCCCGGTCGATCAGCGTGCCCGTGTAGAGGTCGTTGGCAAACTTCATCGAGCCCTCATCGAGCCCCCGCTCGATCGCCTTCTTGCAGAGGTCGAGCACGCGGCCAAAGTCGTCGATCTCATCGATCTCGAGCTTCGCATTGATCGCGTCGTTGAGGAGTTCTTGGCCGTCCTCGGCAGCAGCCTCGCCCTCGGGCTTCGACTGCTCCACGGCTGCGTCCTGCTCCACTGGCACGGCCGCCTCGTCGGCGAAGGCAGGGCAGACCAGACAGGCCAGACCGGGCAAGCAAGCCACGACCGCAGACCAGACGAGCCGGTGGACGAACGTCATGACGACCTCGAAACGGTGACGCGAGGGGCGGGATTGAGGCCGACACCGGCCAACCGCCAAGGAATAGTATGCGGCAGCCGGGCCGATCGCCGCCACACGAAATCAGAGCGGGGCCGGCAGATCTCGGCGGCTGAAGATCACAGCCCCAACGGCATAGGCAATCAGGCCAATCCCCAGCAGCGTGCCGTCGTACCAGCCGAGCAGCCGCCAGGCCTCGACTCCGCCTCCCACGAGCTGCTGCGGCTCGTAGGCATTGAGCACCGAGAGATACCCCACCCAGCCGAGAGGGCCACTCAGGCGACCCACGAGCTTCGCGAGGATCGACGTCACGTAGAAGCCGCACATGATGCCGACCGTTCGCCAGCGGTGATTGTCGGCCGCCGAGACGCAGGCCGCGATGCCCGCCATGCAGACCATCAGGCCAAACACGTTGCACGCGGCCGGCACGAATCGCTCCGGCTCCACCTTGCCCGCCCACGGCCCAAGTGCCACGACCGACCAGACCGAGGCGAGCAGCACACCACAGAGCACCGCCGCGGCTGCGGTCGTCGCCAACGCCTGCGTGATAAACACCGCCGACCGCCGCACCGGCGCCGCGAGCACCATCTCCATCGTGCCTCGTTCGAGCGGCCCCGACACCGCGTCGCTGCCCCGCGTGATCCCCCAGACCGTCGCCGTGAGCACGACCACCGGATCAACGAAGGCCAGCGCCACGCGGCCCGCGTAGGTCGCAACCTCAGAGAAGGGCACACCGGAGAGCTTCTGCCAGTTCTCGGGGATCACCTTCAAGAGCACGTTCTGAAAGGCGGGCATCTCGATCTGCGCCGAGAGCCAGATGTAGAGCCACGGAAACGCCCCCCAGAGCGCCGCGAGCGAGAGCACGAGCACTCGCTGGTCGCCCCAGGTCTTCTGCCAGATGGCGGTGCTCCAGAGCCACCCACCCCGGCGGTCGCCGGCTTGCGTCACTGCGGTGCCGTGCATCAAACCTGCCTCATGCTGACTTGTGAAAGCGGTCGTACACGGCCTGCAGGCCAACGGGCTCGACGCGGACCTCGGCCAGCGGCAGCGTGGCCAGCCAGCCGAGGAGGGGAGCGAGTGGCTCCTCCGTTTCGAGCACCACGCCGCGATCGCCTCGCGGCGTGGCCGTGAGCCGGCCCGCAAACTCCGCCGGCACGCCAGCAAACGGCCCGTTGAGCGTGGCGTGGATACGATGACCGCGGCGCAGGTCTTCAATCGACTGCTCGTGAACCACGCGGCCAGCCCGCAGGATCGCCACGTGGTCGCACGTCTCCTCCACCTCGGAGAGCACGTGCGACGAGAAGATCACGGTGCGGCCCGCGGCCCGGGCCTCGCGGGCCAAGTCGAGCACGATCGACCGCGCCGTGGGATCGAGGTTCGCCGTCGGCTCATCGAGGATCACGAGCGGCACGTCGGTGGCGAGCACCACCGCGAGGGCGAGTTTTTGCCGCATGCCGGTGCTCATCCGACCCACCTGCCGCGAGCAGTCGAGCCCCAGCCGGTCGGCCACGCGGCCCGCCGCATCGCGGCGACACTCCCGCCTCAGGCCCGCAAAGAAATCGAGCACGCCATAGCCGTCCATCCGCCGGAAGAGCCGCGCCTCGCCAGGGAGATAGGCGGTGCGGGTCCGCACCTCCAGCGACTGCGTGGCACAGTCGAAGCCGGCGACGCTGGCCACGCCGGACGTCGGCGCGAGATAGCCCAAGAGTGTCCGAAGGAGCGTGGTCTTGCCGGCGCCGTTGGGCCCGAGCAGGCCAAAGATCTCTCCCTCGCGCACGTCGAGCGTGCAGCCGTCGAGAGCCGCAAACGCGCCATACCGCTTCGTGAGGGCCGCAGTGCGGACGATCATCGGCGGCTCGGGAGCGGTGGGGCGGATGGAGGGGCGGGCGGCGAAGGCGGCAGGAATCTCATGCCTGCCACTGCCGCCAGAAATAATAGCCCGCCAGGGAGAAGCCGATCATGGCCACAATCTGCCGCAGCGTGGAAGCAGGGAGTTTTTGGGCCAACCGCGAGGCGGCGAGGCTCCCCGTCATGCCGGCCACCGCCATCACCGCCGCATGGGGCCAGGAGACGTCGTGCGTGCCCAGAAACGAGCCGGCCACGAACACCACCGTGGCGATTCCGTTGACGATCGTGGCCAGCGAGTTTTTCACCGCGTTGAGCCGGTGGATGTTGCCCAGCCCAAGCACGCCGAGCATCGCGATCATCAGGATGCCGATCCCGGCTCCGAAGTAGCCGCCGTAGATGCCCACGAGGAGTTGCAAGACGCACGCGACCGTGATTCGGCCCGCCGAAGCCTCGCCATCGCCGTGGGCCCACGCTGCAATCCGTGGCTGAATCGCAAACAGCACCGCCGCCGAGAGGATCAACCAGGGCACGAAGCTGTCGAACCACGCTGGCGGCAGACAGAGCACGAGCGTCGTGCCGATGGCGCCGCCGATGAAGCTCGGCACCACGAGCCACCGGGCCCATCCGGGAAGGCCCGCGCGGCTTCCGTGAGAGACCAGGGTCGCCACGACGCTTGCGGGCCAGAGGCCGATCGTGCTCGTGGCGTTGGCGGTGACGAGTCGGCCGGCATCCGGTGGCAGAATCGCGCCAAGCACCGGAAACGTGAGGATCGTGCCACCACCGGCGATCGCGTTCACCGCGCCGGCGAGCAGCGAGGCCGCCGCCAACACCACAAAGCCAGCAAGCCCTTCGTTGCCCACCATCATGGCTTCGCCTGCAGATTCGCAGGCGGGGCCGGCACCGGTGGCCGGCCCGCGGCAGGCGGCGGCTCCGCTGAAAAGCGGCCATCGCCGCAGTCGATGAGCATGTAGCCCGCCCAGAGGAACGGATGGAGCGGCGCGGCGAGCGGCGCATCGGGCGAGGGCTTCACGCGCGGCTCCTGCGCTGCGTCTGGCTCTTCGTCGCGCACGAGATCGACCGCCCGCTGCCACGATTCCGAGGCGGCCGGCGGCTCGGCGACCGTCGCCTCCCGAAGAAACTCGGTCATCAGGTCAACGCACGACTTGCCCCCCGTCCGCCAGCGGCTGATCACCGCCGTTCGGGCTCCGGCGGCGAGTAGGTCGGTGGCCGCCAGAGACAGTTCTTCGCCGGGCCGCGACAGTTCCTTCGTGAGCCCGCCCGCCATCGCCGTCTGCAGCCCCGGCAGGAGCACCCGTTGCGGCCGCTTGAGTGGCGGCGCCAGCCAGTCGTGAAAGTGCATTGCCCCCTTGCCCGAGCCAAGGGGCACCATCGGCCATGAGGCCACCGGTCCATCGCCGCCGAGTTCGTCGAAGATCGCGAGGGTGTCGCATGCCGACGCGGCAACGGGGATCGGTAGCGGTCCGGCCGCGGTCAGCGGCGTCACGCGGTCCACCGCCGCGGTGAGATGCGCCAGCAGGGCCTCGGCGTCGGCCGGCTTGTCGCCCCGCGCCATCCGACCGGCATGCACGCCCACGGGGCCGGAGGCCTGCGGCTCAAACTGCATCACGGCCAGACTCCGCGAGGGGGCATAGCGGATGCGGCAGGCGTCGCGGAGGAGTATGCCCTGGTCGGATTCGTCGTCGGCCGGCCGACTCGACGCCACGGGCAGGAGTTCGAACGGCACGTACCAGAGCCAGCCATCGGGCACGATCACGAGTTCGTCGATGCCCTCCGAGAGCGTGACCCGCGAGTTTTCAAACAGCATCCGTTCGATCCGCTCTGCGGAACCGCGCCAGTCGCCCTCCGCCAGCCGCCCGGTCGGCACCGCCGCCACCGGATCAAAGAGGCAAAGCCCCTTGGCGAGCGACTTGATCTCGAGGGGCAAGCCCGCCGCCTGCCGCACCTGCCAGATCGCCTGCCGGTCGTGCGACTCGAGCACGGCGAACAGGCCCGATGCGGTCCAGTGAAACGACAGGACCAGTTGCCGCGGTGCCAGACGACGGCGGATCTCGGCCGCAGGCGTGAGCGGCGGAAAATCGATCGGCACCGCGTCGCGGCCGGCGGCGATCGCCGCCACGAACTGGCTGCGACGGGTGGCGAGCGAAAGATAGGTTTCCCAATCGGGTTTGGCGATCGCCGCGTTGCCGGCCTGATTGCCCCCGGGCCCCGCCGCAAGCGCTGCCGCGAACGTGCCCCGGAGCTGACCCATGCGGTCGATGGCGGCGGCGAGTTCGGGCTGGGCACCCAGGAGGGCCGCCCGCCGCGCGGCCGATGCCGGAGCAAGCGACCTCGGATCACCGGCGAGCAGCCGCTCGACCGCGATCCGCCGGCCGCCAAGCGACTGGGCCGCCATCCAACGATGCCGCGTGGTCGCCTCCGCCGCCTCGATGGCCGCATCGGTGCCGCGACGAGCGGCCGCCGCGACCCATGCGTCGAACGCATCGGCCCGCGGTGCCGACAGCGCGGCCAAAGCGGCGAGCGGGTCGGCGGCGAAGTCGCGCGGGCTCGGATCGCCCAGGAGCCTCGCAAACAAGGCATCGGCCTGCCGGTCGGAAAACGCCGTCGAACCGGCGGCGAGCAACTCGACGAGCCGCGTCGTCTGAAAGAGCCGCGGTGCTCGCGACCGGGCAATCTCCAGAGCCGCCTCAAGCTGGGCGTCGCCATCGGCCACGTCGCCAGTCGCGTAGTCGGCGAGCGCCCGGGCATACGCCGCCTGGCTTCCGAGCGTTCCGCGGCCCGCATCCCCCCGCAGCACCCGACCGTCAATCTCCTTAAGCGCCGCCGATGCAGCCCGGGCATCACCCGCGGCCGCGAGCAACTCGGCCTCGGTTGCCAAGAGCCGCGCCCGCAGCACGGGCAGCTTGCCGCGGGCCCACGCACAGCCCCGCTGGATCGAGGCCGGCACGCCCCGACTGCCGGCCATCGCATAGGCGGTGGCCGAAAGCGCAAACGCCTCCTCGAGAGCGCGGGCATCGCCGAAGTCGGCGGCGGTGTAGGTGGCTTCCTCGAAGAGCTTCGCGGCCCGCTGCGGCTGATCGGCCTCGAGCGCCATCCGTCCGAGGATGATGAGGCCCCAGCTCGTCAGCCCGTGGTCGAAGCCGTTGCCGACGAGGAGCCCGCGGGTGAGCAGAGGCGTGGCCAGATCGTGCTTGCCCTGCGCCCAGTAGGCGGCACCGAGCGCGATGTCGATCCACGAGTGCGACCAGTGGTTTGGAGGTGCGGGCCGACGCATGAGCGCCTTCGTCGCGGCCTCGAGCCCGCCGCTCTGCGGGGCCAACTCGCCGAGCAGCACGCGGTGCCGGTAGATGGCGATCACGAGCAGCCGCATGATTTCCTGCGGCCGCACCACGCGGTCGTAGTCGGCCGCGAGCACGCCGCCACGCTGGAGCACCTGCTGCGCGTCGGCGGCCTTCTGTCGCATGGCCGCGGTCTCGGGTATCGCAGCCGGCGCCGCGTTCCGCTCGCTGCGTCCCCACGTCGCAACCCGACCGCCAGCGAGCGGCCGCAGTGGCTGCTGCGGAAACTGGACGCCGAGGAGCCACTCGCCATGCGTGGCGAACGACAGCATCGCTTCGTCGTAGCGGGCGACGGCATCGCCGAGACTGCCAAGCTCGTAGAGGCACTCGCCGAGCAGGGCGGCCGAGGCGATCGAGTCGATCCACCGCTGAGCGCCCACGCGGACACCTCCCCGGTAGTCGTTGCCGGCGATCTCGGCAGCCGCGGCATACTGGCCCTCGGCGAGGGCCTCGAGCGCCAGGTCGTGCGCGGGAGTGGGGACCGACTCGGCGCCTCCCGGCACGCCCATGGTGGGCGGCAGGACGGCCTGGCCTGCGGCGGTGCAGGCCGACGCAATCGCAACGAGAAGGGCCCCGGCGAGACGGTGCATGATGTCGTTGTACACGGCGGCGGGGAAACCCTGCCCCGGCACGGAGTGGCAGGCTGGGAAGAATCGGGGGCAGACGGGGAGAACTGGGCGGTTCCGGGAGCGCGGTGGTGCCGGTCGTTCAAAGTTTGCGGGTCGTAGCGGCCGATAGACAGACCGAGAAGGCTCGCATCCTGCCGGGCCGACACGACCCGGCCAACGACGGACCACCCGCCATGA
>QWPO01000103.1 GCA_003669255.1 Planctomycetota bacterium
CCCACGTAGAGATTGTGGTTCAGCGTGACGGTGCCGCCGCTCTGGGCGAGCGTTCCCGTGCCGTTGTCGCGGCCCACGAACGTCTCGTCGCCGCCGGTCTTCGTTAGCGTGCCGCCCGACATCGTCAGCGTGCCGACGCCCCGGTTGTTACCCACGAGAATCTTGTTGTTGACCGTCAGCACACCGGTTTCGAGGCTGAAGTCGCCCACGCTGTTCTGCGAGTCGCCGATGAAGAGTTCGCCCGACACCGCGAGCGTGCCGCTGGTGTTGACCCGCACCGTGCCGGTCCGATTGTCACCGAAGGCGCCCACGAGCAGATTGCCCGTGGCATTGAGCGAGCCGGTTCCTTGGGCAAAGCCCGTGATGCCGCCCGCCACCGAGCCGGTGTTGGCGAGGTTGTAGGTTCCCGCGGTGTCGTTCTGGCCTACGAACATCCAGCTGCCGCCACCGGTGCCGGCGGTTCCCGCGGTGTGATCCAGGCGGCCGCCACCCCGCACGACGATGTCGTTGGGCGTTGCCGAGATATCCGCGGAGATGGTGGCGATGTTCGCCGGCGCGGTGTCGACGATCGCGTTCTGCCCCGTAGGGACATTCCCGAGGCTCCAGTTGCCCGCGGTATTCCAGTCGGTACTGGCGGTCCCGGTCCAAAAGTTGTCCTGCGCGTTGGCGGCGGAGAGAGCGCACGAAATGACCACAACCGCAGGCAGCACCTGCAGCCAAAACCGCTCGCTTCGATAAGCACCACCCATGATCAACACCCTCCGGTAAAAAATGAGCCCGCGGCAACACGTTCAGCCATGGAAGTCCGGTTCAGAAGCACCCCGCTCCTCGCCCATCGAATCGCAAGATACCAGGCAAGAATCCAAGTGGCAATATTAGTGCAACGTCTTGCACTAATAATTTGCTGCTACAACCGATGTTGAGTATATTTTTGTTGCACGCGTTGCACTCGATCTTGACGCTGTCGTCCGGCCCCTTCGAGGCCTGTTTGCATGCTGAGGTTTCGGGCGGGGGCTGTCGGGCTGGTAGCTACACTGCGACGTCTGCCCGCCGTCGGCTGTCGTTTGGGTTCTTTCGAAGCACGACCGTGTCGCCACACCCGTCACCGACTGCCATGCTGCGAGGTCTTTCGATACTCGCCGTGCATACGGCGGTCGCGTTGTTGTTGGGAGCGGGCGGGGTGCCGGCCGCCAGCCCGGATGCTGATTTGCCTTGGATTCGGACGAGCGAAGATCGATTCGTCAATGCCGCGGGTGAGCCGGTGCTGCTCCAGGGATGCAACCTTGGAAACTGGCTCTTGCTCGAGATGTGGATGCTGGCGGTGGACGAGCGGGAATTTCCCGATCAGCATGCCTTCGAGACCAACCTCGTCGCGCGTTTCGGTGAGGAAGAGAAGAATCGGTTGATGCAGCTGTATCGGGCCAACTGGATTACGCCCCGCGACTTTGATGTGATCCGCTCGTTCAATTTCAACGTCGTCCGGGTGCCCTTCGACCACCGGCTCGTGGAGGATGAAGAGCATCCGGGCACCTGCCGCGAAGACGGTCTCGCCTGGCTGGACCGCGCCGTCGAGATGGCAGAGACGGCAGGAATCCATCTGATCCTCGACATGCATGGAGTGCCGGGGGGCCAGAGCATCGATCACCCCACCGGTCGGATCGGCCAGAACCGACTCTGGCGCGATCCCGACTGCGTGGCCCGCACAGCCTCGCTCTGGCGGGCGATCGCGGAGCGGTACCGCGACCGCCCGTCGGTGGCAGGCTACGACGTGATCAACGAGCCCTTTGGAGACATGAAGACCGATGTGCGGCCGCAACTCCGACTGATTTTCGAGGAGGTCTATCAGGCCATTCGGGAGGTCGATGAGCGGCACATCATTTTCGCCCCGGCTCCGCTTTGGGGAGGCCATGGGTTCTACGGCAACCCGCACGAGAGCGGCTGGACGAACGTCGCCTTCACCGAGCACCACTACCCGGGGATTTTCGGTTCGCCTTCCACTCTGCGCACCCACGCGAACTTCATCCACCGGGCGCTCCCCGAGAAGCAGGCCGAACTCCGGGCAGTTCAGACCCCCATGCTGATCGGCGAGTGGAATCCGGTCTTTGAGCGGCTCGGCGGCGGAAACCTCGCACGACGGTACTTTGACGAATATGGCCAGCTCGGCTGGGCCGCCATCATGTGGTCGTACAAGTTGCTCGACCGCCGGGGCGGCGTGATCGACGACAACTGGCACCTCGTCAGCAACGCTCGGCCTCTCGAGCCCCCCGATTTTCGAAGTGCCAGCGGCGACGTGATCGCTGATTACTTCCGTTCATTTGCCACGATGGAGTATGTGATCGACGAACCGTTGCGGCTGGCGGTGACGCGGGCCGAGCCCGTTGTCGTGCCCTTGCCCGTCCCGCCGAGCCCCCTGCCCGTGGCACCCCACGACGATGCGATCCCCGGCTGGACGCCAACCGACATCGGCGACGCCGTTCCCGGCGGTCAGCGGCTCGACGCCGACGGCGTCCTGACGGTGTACGGCGGCGGCTCCGACATCTGGGGCGAGGCTGACTCGTTTCGGTTTTTGCACCGCAGGGAAGCCAGTGATTTCACGCTCACGGCTACCGTCACGAGCCTCGGCGACACCCACGACTTTGCGAAGGCAGGGCTGATGGTTCGCAGCGACCTCTCACCCGATGCCGCGCATGTGTTGGTGCATGTGGTTCCAGATGGCCGGGTGGTGCTTGGGCATCGCGACCGGCCTGGCGGGCGGATGGTCGAGGAGTCGGTCGAAGCCGTGCCGTTTCCCGTGCGGCTGCGGCTGAGCCGGCGGGGTGACCTGCTGATCGGCGAGTATGCGGCTGGAGACCACGGCTGGCAGCGGGTCGGAACTCCTCGGACTATGCCGGTCCTCGCGGGGCCATGCTCCGTCGGAATCGCCGTGCTCAGCCATCGTAGGGAGGGACTCACCGAAGCAATCTTCACCGATATCATCTCCGATCAGACCCCAGCTTCTTCTTCGAGGAACCCATGACCACCGTCCGAGAGATCGCAACCAATATCGGGGTTGCGCCGTCGACTGTTTCCCGCGCCCTCAGCGGATCTTCCCGGATCAGCGAGCAGGTTCGCGACCGTGTCTTGCGGGAGGCCCGCCGCCTCGGCTATGGCCGCGGCCGGTCGGTCCCGCGGGTAGGCGCCGTCACGCTCGGAGTGGCGTTCCTCAACAAATACGCCTGGCCTCAGTTCACCGGCTACGACTCCCTCATCCTCGCCGGAATGGTTCGCGGCGCGCGTGAGGCCCGGTCCGACGTCACGTTCGTCGACCTTCAGCAGCGGCTCCACGGTGAGTCCTACCGCTCCTTCCTCGCGGGCCGCGGTGTCCACGGCCTCATTCTCCGGGTCGACGACGAGACGCACGGGGTCGCGATCGACATCGCAAAAGATGGCGTGGATATCGCCGTGATCGCCGACCGCTACGATGAACCGGACGTCAACTTCGCGTGTTGTTGCTCGCGGAATGCCGCCCAAGACGTTGTGCAGCACCTGATCGGCCTCGGACATCGGCGGATCGGGTTTTGCCGCAACAATGTGTTGGATCGCGACCACCGGGACAGGCTCGATGGATATCGAGCCGCGCTGGAGGTCGCGGGGATCGAGGTGGACGACCAGTTGCACATCAGCCGGCCGGCAGACGTCGCCGGCGGCGCGGCAGCACTTAATGCGTTTCTGTCGAATGCGGCCCCGCCGACGGCGATTTTCTTCACGGATCCCTTGATGACCGTGGGCGGCCTCCGGCGGGCGGTCGAACTGGGCGTCCACGTGCCGAATGAACTGTCGATCGTCGGCGTGGATGACGGGGACGACACGCGGCAGATGACCTATCCGATTTATACGGCCGTTTGCCAACGGTCCGCCGATCTGGGCGTGCAGGCGGCCCGCTGGTTGGCTCGCACCTGCGGCGGGGACCAGAGTAGCGAGAGGCCGCTTCGGCTCGTGCTCGAGGCCTATCTCGAGGTGAATCAGTCGACCGCTCCGCCCCCGGCCCAGCCGGTGCGGATGACATCACATGGGCAGCGGATTTCCTGATCGCCGGGCAGGGCATTCGAGCGGAAACTCCGCTCCACCTGCGTCCCGGCTGTCACTTCTCGTGATCCGCCCCGCTCGGCCCACGCTTGTCGAAGTGCCGTTGGCCGACCCATCCTTTGCGATGGTATCGTTTCGTACGGTAAGAAAAGTCGGGGCGACACGATTCGAACGTGCGACCTCTACGTCCCGAACGTAGCGCTCTAGCCAGGCTGAGCTACGCCCCGATTGCGTGCGGCTGGTCGGCCGTTGGCCGAACCCCACGCGGGAGAGACCGGTAGATTACCCGCCCGCTGGCCCTCGGGCAACGCCGCTATTCCCGGCCGCGGCTACTCCACCGTCACGCTCTTGGCCAGGTTCCGCGGCTGGTCCACGTCGCAGCCACGGTTGACCGCGATGTGGTAGGCCAGCAGCTGCAACGGGATCACGGCGAGAAGCGGCGCGAGCGCGTCATCGGTGGCCGGAATCTCCACGACAAACTCCGCCAGCCGCTTCACCTCGTCCTGGCCTGGCGTCGTGATCGCGATCACCCGGCCATTACGGGCCCGCACCTCCTCGATGTTCGAGATCATCTTCTCGCTGGTGTGCGACGTGGTCGCGAGCACCACCACCGGCATCAGCCGGTCGATCAGCGCGATCGGTCCGTGCTTCATCTCCGCCGCGGGATAGCCCTCGGCGTGGATGTAGGAGATCTCCTTGAGCTTGAGCGCTCCCTCAAGTGCCACCGGGAAGTTGAACGACCGGCCGAGGTACAGAAAGTTTGGGGCGTAGGTAAACCGGTCGGCGAGCGACTTGATCGCCGGCTCCTGCTCGAGGATCGACGCGATCTTCTGCGGGATCCGCGCGAGCTCCTCGATCAAGGCATCGGCCCGCTCCGGGGGCAGCGTGCCTCGCTGCCGGCCCAGGGCGATCGCCATCAGCGTGAGCACCACCACCTGGGCCGTGAAGGCCTTCGTGGAGGCCACGCCGATCTCCGGCCCGGCGTGCGTGAATACCCCCGCATCGGTCTCCCGTGAGAGCGTCGAGCCGACCACGTTGCAGATCCCGAGCGTGAGCGCCCCTCGCCGCTTCGCCTCGCGAAGCGCTGCGATCGTGTCGGCCGTCTCGCCGCTCTGCGAGATCGCAAGCAACACGTCATGCTCGTCGAGCAGCGGCTCCCGGTAGCGAAACTCGGAGGCATACTCGACCTCGACCGGCAGCCGGGCGAGATGCTCGAAGAGATACTCGCCCACGAGGCCGGAGTGCCAACTCGTGCCGCAGGCGGCGATCGTGAGCCGTGGTGCCGCGGACAATCGCTCCATCACGGCCGAGAGCCCGCCGAGTTGGATCACGTGGTCGGGGAGCACGAGACGACCTCGCAGGCAGTCGGCGATCGCCCGGGGCTGCTCGTGGATCTCCTTCAGCATGAAGTGCGGGAAGCCGGCCTTCTCGATCGCGTCGAGCGACATCGCGAGCTCGTGCACCTCCTTGGTGAGCGGCACGTCGTCGATCGACCGCACCTCGAAGCGATCGCGGCTGATCACGGCCACGTCGCCGTCGTCGAGGTAGACCACCTTGTTGGTGTGGGCCACGATCGGGGCTGCGTCGGAGGCGACGAACATCTCACCGTCGCCCACACCAACGACGAGCGGCGATCCGCAGCGGGCCACGTAGAGCCTGTCGGGCTCGGCGGCGTTGAGAATCGCCAGTCCGTAGGTGCCCGTCACCTGCCGGAGGGCCAGCCGCAGGGCGGCCTCGAAGGAGAGCGCCCCGTCAGACGCCTGAATCTCCTCAATGAGCTGCACGAGCACTTCGGAGTCGGTCTGGCTGCGGAAGGTCCGCCCTTTTGCCGTCAGCGAGGTCTTGATCGCTGTGTAGTTTTCGATGATGCCGTTGTGGACCAGCGCGATCCTGCCCGCCGGCCCAACGTGGGGATGCGCGTTGGCATCGCTCGGGCCGCCGTGGGTCGCCCAGCGGGTATGCCCGATGCCGGCCGCGGCGGTCGCGGGAAGATCGATCGAGCGAGCCTCCAGGTCGCGAACCCGGCCGGCACACTTGGCCACCTTCAAGTCACCGTTGAGCAGGGCGACGCCGGCTGAGTCGTAGCCGCGGTATTCGAGCCGGGCGAGGCCCGCGAGGAGGATTTCACGGCAGGCCCCAGGGCCGATATACCCGACGATCCCACACATCGAAACCGCCTCCCTGCCACCGTCGTGCCTCGGTGCCGCACTCCGATTAGTCTACGGAGCATCGGTGAGGCATCGCCGGGAATAACTTCTTCCGCCTGTCGATAGCAGACCACGCGCCTCATGCCACACTCGCTGCTCTTCTTCGACGACGATCAGGCCGCGCACCTCGACCCGCTCACGCTCACGCGGCCGGCCTATGACCTGCGGCTCGGCCTAACGACGATCCGCGAGAAGTGGGAGCGGGCACTCGATCTTGCTCACGGGAGTGGGCCTCTCCGGCCGCACCTCCGCGGAGTGTTTTCCGCGGCCACGAAAAAGCAGCGGTCGGCGGCTGCGATCTGGATCAATGCGAGGTATCTGCCGACGCCCGAACTCGTGGCGACGATCCGCCGCCGGTCGGAGGGACACCTTCGCGATGGCGACGATCTCGTCGCTGCGTGGTCCACGCCGGAGCAGACCGCCGCATGGTTCGAGGCGGGACGGCCGCGACCGGTCGGGGCTGGCCGCGCGGTGGCGCCGAAAGAGCTGCAGCGGCTTGTGTATCCCTGGGACATCGTAGGACTGAATCCTGCAGCGCTCGAGGCCGACGCAGCGGCCTGCACCTGGAAGCCAGGGACGGGCCCCCGGTGGAGCCCGTCCGCCGTGGTCGATCGCCCCGAGCGGCTGCGCATGCATCCCACCGCCGTGGTCGAACCCGGCGCGATCGTGGTCTGCGACGAAGGGCCGGTGCTGCTCGACGCTGGCTCGCGCGTGATGGCGGGGGCAATCCTCCGTGGGCCTGTCGCCGTGGGGCAGGGGGCGACGGTGCGGATGGGAGCCCGCGTCTACGGTGGCACCACGATCGGCCCGCACTGCAAGGTCGGCGGCGAGGTGGCGAGCACCGTTTTCCACTCGTATTCCAACAAGGCCCACGAGGGCTATGTCGGCAACTCGGTCTTCGGTCAGTGGGTGAACCTCGGGGCCGACACCACCGCCTCCAACCTCAAGATGACCTACGGCACGGTGAAGCTCCTTGATTGGACCACGGGCCTGGAGGTCGATTCCGGGGAACTATTCCTGGGCACGATCATGGGTGACCACTGCAAGACCGGCATCAACACGATGCTTAACACCGGCACCGTCTGCGGTGTCAGTTCGATCGTGATTGGCGCGGGGTTTCCGGCACGCGGGATTCCCTCATTCAAGTGGTCCCAGGCTGGCTCGCTCGTCGATTACCGGCTGGAGAAGGCGATCGTCGACATGGAACGGATGATGGCCCGCCGCGGCGTGGTCCTCGATCGCCACTACCGTCGCATGATGGAGGCGATCTTCGCGATGGGCCGCGGGTAACCCCGGTTCGTCCGGCGTGACCGCCGTCACTCAGTCGCCGATACACAGACCAACTCGCGATCGTTTCGCACAAAGATGCAACCGCCCGCGAAGGCCGGATGGCTCCAGACCACATCGCGACCGAAGCATTCGTTGGTCGCGTCGAGCAGGTGCATACGGCCGAGTTCCTCGTACTTCTCCGGCGAGAGCCGGGCGAGGATCAGGTCGCCCGTCTCGCTGAAGATCCAAGTGCGAGTGGCGCCGGCCGGATCGCTGGGCACCGGATCGGCCTGACGAACGACGAAGGCCGTGCCGTGCTTGCTGCGGCGTTCGCCGCCGGTGGTGGGGGCGAGCGTCTCCCAGAGCCGGCGGCCGTCGTCGAGGGCTACGGCCGTGAGCATGCCCGTGTCGCAGTCGCAGCCGTAGAGCGTGTCGCCGGCGATGAACGGTGTGGCGTTGGCGCAGTAGACCGCCGATTTCGGCTCGCCCCGCCAGAGCGGCTGCGCGGCGGGGGTGTCGGCAGCGAGCGCATAGAGCGCCGCCACGCGGCCGATCCCGCTCGCGAAGAGCACGCGGCCGCGGCTGGTGTCGGCCACCTGCGGGGCCATGATCGACATGCCATACATCGGCTTGAGAGGCTGTGACCAGAGCACGCGGCCCGTGGCGGGGTCAAGCGAGTTGAGGTTGTCGGCATCCCAGATCACAAGCTGCCGCACGCCACCGCTCTCGATCATCGTCGGTGGGCAGTAGCCGCTCTCGCTGGCGGTGAGGGCACGCCAGCGTTCCGCGCCAGTCTTTCTGTCGAATGCCACCGCCACGCTGCCGGGGCCGCCGACCAGACAGATGAGCAGGTCGCCCTCCACGAGCGGATGGCCACAGAAGCCCCAGATCGGCGTGGGGGCCGAATAGTCTTTCTTGAAATCCTTCGACCAGCGGAGTTCGCCAGAGGCCGCATCGAGGCAGGCGAGGTTGCCCTCGGCGCCAAGCGAGTACACCAGGCCGTCGGCGACCGTCGGCGTGCATCGCGGACCCGACGCATACGAGATCGAATAGGCGCAGTCCTGCTCGTGCTTCCAGAGCAGCCTGCCCGTGGCGGCGTCGAGGCAGAGGAGCCGCTCGGTGCCGAGCCGGTTCGTCCGGTCGTTGGGGCCATTGACGACCTCGCCCTCGCGGGCGACATAGTCGGCGACGTAGACGCGGCCCCCCGTTACGGCCGGCCCCGAATACCCTTCGGCGACGGGCACCCGCCACTTCACGGGCAGGCCGCCAGCAGGGAACGTGGTGACGAGCCCCTGTTCGCGCCAGGTCGCATCCCGTCGCGGCCCGAGCCACTGCGGCCAGTCGTCGGCGAGCGCCGTGCCTGTTCGGCACACCGCAACGAGAGACAATCCAAGAAGGAACAGGCGGCGGGTGTGCATGTGAGGGTTCCAGGAATGACGAGAACGATTCATGCTCAGCCGGCAGTGGCGGTGAGCTCGGGCAAGTCGGTCGACACATCGATGCCGTCGGGCCGCCAGTCGATCAGCTCGATCTCCGCGGTGCGACGACCGCGGAACTCGTTGATCTTCGGCCGGAAGGCGATGTGAAACGGCTGGCCTGGCGCTGGCAGGTGCGGCAGCCACTCGCCCGCGCCGA
>QWPO01000044.1 GCA_003669255.1 Planctomycetota bacterium
AGCTTGCCTTCCCGCATCACGAACAGGTCGCCCGTGGGCCTGATGGCTTCCTGGGGCACGGAGACGAGCGGCTGCTCCACGTCGACGTGCAGGAGAACGTGGACGAACATCCCGCGGAGCAGCGTCAACGGTGCCTCGGCAGGCAGGGTCGATAGCGGGGCGCCGTAACGGTCGAGCGCGTGGAGTTTCGTCGGCTCGGGCACGTGGACCAGACAGGGAAGCGTGCGGGTTTTCTCGTCGAGCCCCCTCCCCTCCTGACGGGAGAGCACGCCGTCCCACTCGTAGCGCCGGTCGCCGAGCGTGAACAACACCTTCGCGGGCACGCCCGGGAAGCCGTGCTCGCCGTCACCGCCATTCCGTCCGCCCAACACGCGGCCCACCTCGTCCATGCGCAGGCTGGTCTTCACTTCGGTGGCACTCGTGTCTTCGATCGTCACGAGCGGCGCACCCTTGGCGACGAACGAGTCCTGCTCAACATTGTCCTCCACCACGATCCCGTCGACAGGCGACGAGATCGTCGTCCGCGAGAGGTCGAGCTTCGACTTCTCGAGCATGGTGGCGGCGAGCGACTGGGCCTCGAGGAGCCGGTTTCGCCGCTTGGCGAGCACCCGCTTCTGCCCCTGGAGCATCGTCAGCGAGTTGGCGGCGGTGAGCTCGTCGCGGAGGGCCCGATCGTGCTCGGATTCGGTGACGATCTTGCTGGCCTTGAGCCCCTCGAGCCGAGTAGCCTCGCGGCGGGCGAGTTCGACCTGTCGCTTCGCGAGATCGGTGGACGTGGCATTCTGAATGAGCTCCTCGTCGACCTCCTCGATGGCAAGTCCCGCTTGGGTGAGCTCCTTCTCGAGCCGGGCCACGTCGAGTTCATAGTCGCGTGGGTCGATCTCGAAGAGCACGGTGCCCTTGGTCACCAACTGGCCCTCGTTGCACGCGGCGGTCTTCTGGAGCACGCGGCCCGGCACCTCCGCGGCCAGCGTGACCTCACGAAGCGGCACGACCACGCCGTCGACCTCAAGATCGATGCCCGTCGACTGCGGCTCGATCGGCCGCGTCTGCACCATCACGGCCTTCGGGGGCTCCTTGTCCTTCCGCGGTGGCGGCTTCGGCCCACCGAGTACCACGAACCCGCCGATCGCGGCCCCGAGGATCACGAGCGGAAGCACCCAACTAAGGAGTGTCTTGAGGATCTTCATCGCGGTGACTCCAGGGCAGAGACAGTCCCGACGTCAGGGCGGGCAAACGGTTCCGCGACCCCGATCGCGGCGAGCGTGAACCGCGTGACGTGGTCGGCAATGGCCTGCGGCGTGTGGTAGGCATCGATCTCGCCACCTGGCACGAGCATGGCGACCACGTCGCCTGCGGCACGGTACAGGAAGCACTGGCCGATGATGCTCAGGCCGAGGCGTCGGACTTCCGACGCGGGCAACGCGCTCCCCGTCAACTCGTTGAGCACCCCGAGCAGGATTCCGAAGTGGGGGCGGATGTAGTCCTCAACCAGTTCGCGACAGGCCTCCGTCGGCTGCAGCAACTCCCGCATCATCAGCCGCACCTGCCAAGGCGGCTGGTCGCCCCCGAGCATCCGATCGAGCATGCTCCCCACGAAGTCGCGGAGTTTCTGCGCGGCGGGGGTTCCGGGAGCCCAGTCAGGCTGCGGCACCTGGCGAAGCCTCGCCTCATGGGCGTGCTTCACACTCTCGATGTAGAGGCGGTGCTTGTCGCCGAAGTAGTAGTTCACCGCGGCCACATTGACCCCTGCAGCCGTGCAGATGTCGCGGACCGTGGCGGGCTCGTAGCCTCGTTCGGCAAACTCGCGGCCCGCAGCGAGCAGGATCCGCTCCCGCGGATCGCGAGATTCCGCGGCGGAATCGGGCATTTTTGAGCGAGTGTGGTGGGACACGGTGGGTGGAAGAGCGGAAATCAAACAAGCGTTTCAATCGATTGTATAACTTCGAACCGCAGAGGCAAATGCCGATTCACAGCCGCCACAGCTGGGACCACCTGGCGAGCCCAAGCAGAGGACAACTCCGAGCCACGGACTCATTCGGCTCACACGTGATGCTCGTGCGTGTATCAGGCTCGGGGCTGCCTCTCGTAGCACAGGTCTTCAATCTGTGTGTGTTCTCGGTTCACATCGTCCCTCGCATGCGATTCCGGAAGGGGGAGCAGCCGGTCGGCTGCGGTGGCCCTCCAACGCGCGAGGATCGAGTTTGGCCCGCATAAGTCCCCTGGCATCAACCGGTTGCCAGGATGGCCTCGGCGCACCGGCGACCGCTGGCGAGGGCGCCGTTGATCGAGGCCGCGCCGCAGTGGTCGCCACAGAGCCAGAGCCCGGCCGCAAGCCGCGGGCTCACCGGCCGCGAACGCCGCGCCGCCGGAGACTCATCGGGTAACGCCCGCGGCACGTCGACCGTGGCGAGATGCCGCCAGCCATTCACTGCCGTGCCAAACCAGCCTGCCGCCTGCCGCTTCACGGCCTCCTCGATCGCGTCCCCAGACCACTCTCCGCGCACCGACACCGTGATGAGCGACGTGCCCGGCGGTGCGTAGCCGGCAGCGACGTCGGATGGCACCGTGAGATTGTCAATCGGGCCGTTAGCATCAGCACTGACGACGAGCGTGCGTGACCGAAGCGGTGAGGCATCGGCTGCGAACGCGACCATGCGAGTGGCCTTCCAGCGGCGGCCCGCGAATGGACTCCGCAGCGACTCCGGTAGCAACTGCGACGCCGATGCACCGTCGGTGGCCACCGCGACGTGGCGAGCCACGAGCGTGCTGCCGTCGCCAAGCGTCACGCAGCCCGGCTCCACGGACTGCACCCGCACGCCGAGCCTCACGCATCCTTCGGGCAGGCTCGCGGCGAGTTGTCGCGGGATCGCGTCCATTCCGCCCGCGGGCAGGCAGGCGCTGCCCAGCGAGAACATCGCGAAGTCAAAGAGAAACACCGGGGCCGCCGTGTCGAGCGACCGCTCGAGAAACACGCCGCCGAAGAAGGGAACAAAAAACCGGCGAACGAACGCGTCCGAAAATCCCCGGGCCGCGAGTTCCTCACGAGTGGTCCGTTCGTTCGCCGCAGCCGCGGTCTCGGGATCGATCTCGCCGCGGCGCACGCCCCTGATCGCATCGCCACGGAGCCGCGCCGTGCGGAGGCCGTCGGCCAGGCCCACGCTGCCCGACAGGAGCGAACTGATCGCGGAGAGCGGCCGCCGCCAGGGGTCGCTCACGCCTCGCAGCCTGCCCGTCTCGGCCACCAGCGCTCCCGGCTCGAATCGGCCAAGGGCAAGCGCCGGCAGATCCAGCTGCCGGGAGCCTTCAGGATAGGCATCGTTGTAGACCTGGAAGCCGCGGTCGATGCGAAAGCCATCGACGGTGTCGGTGGCCACGCGGCCCCCTACGCGGTCGGAGGCCTCGAGCACCGTCACCCGGCGGCCACGGCGGACGAGTTCCCCAGCGCAGGCGAGTCCCGCGAGCCCGGCGCCCACGACGATGCAGTCGACGGGGTCGCTCATCGCCCAGCTCCGGCGAGCCGGTCCGCGAGCATCGTGCCCGCAGCAACGCCGCTCGAAAAAGCTCCCTCCACCCGCGGCCCCGCGAAGGCATCGCCGCAGCAGAGGATCGGCGGCGCCCACGACACGGCCACGAAGGGATCGGGCAGGATCTTCGTGGGCGTGGCGAACTTCCAGCGGTGGATCGACCGCTCGACGACCGCGGTTCGCGGGTCGCCGTCGATCCAGGGCCGGACGGCATCGATGAGCATGCCGGCCACCTCATCGGGCGGCACGTCGAAGTGCTCGCGGCTGAAGGCCCCGGTCGCATGCACGGTGAGCGCCGGCACGTTGGAGATGCCCTTACGCTGGTTGTCGGCCACCCACGCCACCGGCCCGGCCGCGTCGCCTCCAAACTGAATCGCTCCCGGCTCCGGCAGCAGGCTCGGCCGGTCGAGCACGAGCATCGCCGTGAAGCACGGGTCGTAGTCGACGGTCCGCAGCCGCTCGATGGCCTGGGCATCCATCCGGTCGAGCGGACCACCGGCCGCGATCAGGTCGAGCGCCTGGGGTACTGGGGCCGTGAGCACGCAGCCGGCCGCCTCGACGACCTCGACCGCTCCATCCTGCCCCTCGATGGTCACCCGCACGCGGTCAGCCGCGACCGCCACCGACGTCGCCTTTGCGCCGGTCCGAACCTCGATCCCGTTGCCCTGCGCGGCGAGTTTCGCGGCCAGCCACTTCGGCAGGTCGGTCATTCCGCGGGCGCCGCGGTATCGCGGGTGGCCGTCGGCGACCGCCGGGCCATCCGCGGCGATGCTCCCGTCGCGAGAGAAGCCTCGGCACCACTCGGCGACCGTGCCGTCGCGGACCGCATGCTCGATGACGTCGCGGAAGCCGAGCGTCCGCTGTGTGAAGAACTGCGCCCCGTGGTCGCAGACCGCGCCGCCGATCCGCCGGGTCGCCATCCGTCCGCCAACGCCCCGCGACTTGTCGAGCACGAGCACGCTTTGACCATGGGCCGCGAGCCGCTCCGCCGCCATGAGCCCGGCGATCCCGGCCCCGATCACGACGACATCGAAGGCGCCTTGTCTCTCGTGCACGGTTGGTCTCGCTGGCGGGAATGGACAACGAAAGGACACCGCCCCAAGGCGGCGTCACGCAAAGTTATACTCGCGCGCGGTCGTCCTTCAGGTGGAGGCCCTCCCGTGCGGCGAGGCGCCACCCGTGTCCCTCTCTCAGGTACGCACTCAGCGAGGGGCTGCCCGTACCCCGGGAGCCGGCGTTGCTGGTCGAGCGGAGCCAGGATGGCGAAGCGAGAGCAGCATCGAGTGAACGGAGGGCAGGATGCCCGGAGTGAACGTCCGGCGACGGGGTATGGGCAGCTCCGAGCCCACCGCGATGGACAGACACAGGTTGAAAACCTGTGCTACGTGGGGAGCCACGAGCCACCGCGGGATGCTTGTGCAGGTTGCCAACCTGCACCTACGTGGGGAGCACCGAGTCAGCCTTTCGCCATCGGCGGAAAGAGCATTCGCATCGGCTCGGTCGTCAGCGGCATCCGGCTCGAAGCCAGCACCTCACCTGCCGCACAGCCCGCCATCATGCCCACGGTTTCAGCCAGCGACCGCACCCGCGGATAGATGTGGGCCTTCTCGGGCGGAAACTGCGACGCGTAGCAGGCGATCGCCGCAAGCTTCGTCTCCAGCTGGGGGGCGATATCCACGACCAGCGGCCAGTGGCCATGCGGCACCTCCGCCACGCCCGCGAACAGGAAGTAGGTGAGCAACTGCGGCACGGTGTGGACCGGTAGGCCGGCGAAGGTGTCATCCCACTTCGTGAGCCGCGAATAGAAGACGGCCGCCTCGGTGATCGCCACGGCCTGGGCGTGATCGGGCGAGGCGAGCGGCGTCTTGTCGCCGAGGCCGAGCACGAGCCGCGGTCGCCAGCGGCGGAAGACCTTCGCCAGCGCCACACGGACCTCGAAGTCGTCGAACAGCCGGCGGTTCGTGAAGGGCAACGTCTCACGGTGCACCACGCCGAGCGTCTGTGCCGCGGCGGCCGCCTCACGGAGTCGCTCCTCGGGGCCGCTCGACCGCGGCGTGGGCTCGCCGTCGGTGAGGTCTACGATGCCCACCCGAAAGCCCTGCGCTGCGAGCAGCGCGAGCGTGCCGCCGCAGCCGATTTCGACGTCGTCGGGATGAGCCCCCACCGCGATCACATCGAGCGGCTCTGGCAGGTCGGCCATCGCGGTCACACAGGCTTCGTGGCGGCGATCAGGAAGATCGGATTGATCGCCTCGAACCGGATCCGGTCGAGCTGCTCGATGCCGCGGGCAATGTTCACCATCCAATAGGCCGCATCGTTCGAGCGTGAGCGGAGCAGCGTGTGCACGGCGGCGAGGTTCTCGATGCTGTTGCAGGCCGTGACGAGCCGGCCACCTGGCTTGAGCCGGCTCCAGGCCTGCTCCACGAGCATGGCCACGTCGCGGCCGCTGCCTCCCACGTAGATCGCGTCTGGATCGGGGAGCGATTCCCAGGCCTCTGGCGCCCGGCCGAGCACGGGATTGAGGTTCGTGACTCCAAACCGGGCCGCATTCTCGCGAATCAGCGCGTGGTCGTCGGGATCCATCTCGATCGCATACACCCGGCCGTCGCGGGCGATCCGCGCCGCCTCGAGGCCCACCGAGCCGCTGCCGGCACCGACGTCCCAAACCTCACTCGCGGGGCGAAGTTGCAGCTCGGCGAGTGCCAGCGACCGCACCTCGGCGGGCGTGAGGAGACCCCGCTTCGGCCGCGACTGCAAAAAGCACTCGTCCGGGTTGCCGAACATCCGCGTACCCACATGGCCGGGCTTGTCGGCCACGCGGGCCTTGCGGACGAGGATCATCACGTTCGGCGTCGCGAACGAATCTTTGGCGATGTCGGCGAGGCTTCCCTGCGTGACGCGCTCATCTGGCGAGCCGAGGTTTTCGCACACGTAGGCCTGAAAGTAGTCGATGCCCTCGTCGAGCAGCGCGCGGGCCACGGCCGGAGCCGGCCACTGGTCGCTCGTGAACAGGCCCGCCGTCTCGCTCGACCGCACGCGGTCGACCACCCGCTCGATCGACTGGCCCGAGAGGTTGGCGAGAAACGCATCCTCCCACGACTCCTTCACGCGGGCGAATGCCAGTTGCATGCTGCTGACGTGCGGCACCACCTCGAAGCGGTCCTTGCCGAGCTTCGAGCAGACGTAGCGGGCCGTGCCGTAGAAGAGCGGATCGCCCGACGCCAGCACCACCACCCGCTTGGACCCGGCGGCCTCGATTCGCTCGACGAGTTCCTCGAGGTTAGCGGCGGAGACAAGCCGTCCGCGGATCGCCGCTGGCACGAGCGTGGCGCACGACTCGGGGCCCACGAGCACGTCGGCCGCCTCGACGAGCCGACGCGCCTGCGCAGTCATCCCCTCGACGCCGTCGTCACCGATGCCGACGATGTGAACCTTCTCCTCAGCCACGTCGATGGGGTGTCCTCGGGGGTTCGGGCAGCTGTCGGGCCGCAGCGGGCATCAGGCCTGGAACGAGCTACCGCAGCCGCAGGTCTTCTTCGCGTTCGGATTGTTGAACGTGAAGCCCCGCTTGTCGATGGCGTCGTGGAAATCGAGCGTGGTGCCGTCGAGGAACAGGTCGCTCTTCTTGTCGACCACCACGGCGATGCCGTGCTGCTCGGTCTTGGAGTCGGCCTTGGGATCAAACGCGGTGTCGAAGCCCAGCGAGTAGCTGAAGCCGCTACAGCCGCCGCCGGCCACGCCTACGCGAAGGACGGTCTCGGGAGCGAGTTTCTGCTCCGTGATGATCTTCTTGACCTCGCTGGCGGCCTTTTCAGTGAGCATGATCGACATGGGAAACTCCTGGTGCTGGCGGGCGACGGGACTTCTCGCATCCCGGGATGACGAAATTGTAGCCCGCTCGGCTGCCGGCGGAAAGCCCGGTGGTCACCGGGGCTGAGCCCGAGGAACTTCCATGGGCTCTCCGTGAACTGTGCGTGGCCGTTTGTCAAAGCCCAACGCCGTGAGGCGTGGGGCGAACCGCCATCAGAAGCCGCGTCTCGCGTAGGGGACGCCCGCGGCCTTACGGCCGGTCGGCTTTCACATCCCCCGGAGTCTGGCGACACCCGCGGCGATCCGCCGTGCCGCCTCGTCGATCTCGTCGTCGGTGGTGAAACGCGAGAGGCCGAAGCGGAGACTGGCCCGCGCCTCGTCGTCGCCGAGCCCAAGGGCCAAGAGCACGTGGCTCGGCCGCGGGCTCTCCGATGAGCAGGCGCTGCCCGAACTCACCGCAAGGCCGTCGCCCGCAAGCGTGGCCAGGAGCGACTGCCCATCCACGCCCGGGATCCGCACATTCAGATTGTTGATCAGTCGCAGCGGCTGCCCACGGTCGTCGACCGCGTCGAGTGCCGGGCCGTTGATCGCGACACCCGGCACATCGGCGCGGAGCGTCTCCCAGAGCCGGTCGCGGAGCCGCCGCATCCGCGGCACCTCGTCGGCGAGCCCCTCGTTCGCCAGCCGCGCCGCCTCGGCGAGCCCCACGATCGCCGGTACGTCGAGGGTGCCACTCCGCATGCCCCGCTCCTGGCCACCACCAAACACGAGCGGCTCCAGGCGGACCGCGCGGCCGCGACGGCGAACATAGAGCGCCCCCGTCCCCTTCGGCCCGTGGAACTTATGGCCGGAGAAACTCGCCAAATCGGCGCCGAGCGCGTCCACGTCGACGGGCATCCGGCCGATCGCCTGGGCGCAGTCCACGTGGAGGATCGCGCCGGCGGCGTGGACCAGTTCGGCGATCGTCGCCACATCCTGCACGACACCGATCTCGTTGTTCGCCAGGAGCACGGAGACGAGAAACGTGTCGGGCCGGAGTGCCGCCTCAAGATCGGCGAGCCTGATCCGCGCCGGCACGCCGCCTGCGTCGCGCTGCAGCACGACCGGGAGCCGGGTCACCTTGGTTCCCTCGCGTTCGAGGTGTTCCACGGGGTCGAGCACGGCGTGGTGCTCGGTCACCACCGTCACGACGTGCCCTGGAAATCCGTCCGGCGCCTCGAGCCGCGCATGCCGCGCGGCCGTTCCGAGGATGGCGAGGTTGGTGCTCTCAGTGGCCCCGCCCGTGAACACGATCTCCCGCGGATCGGCGGCGATCGCGTCGGCGAACGTGCCCCGCGCGGCCTCCACCGCCTCACGGGCCTCGCGGCCCATGTCGTGCGTCACGCTGCCGGCGTTGCCGTAGCGGTCGGTGAGCCACGGCAGCATCGCCTCCAGCACCCGCGGATCAAGCCGCGTTGTGGCGTGGTTGTCGATATAAATGGTGCGCTGCAGCTCGGCCATGTCCTCAGCCGAGTTTACCATCGCGAATCGCGTCGAGGGTGATCTGCGACCAGGTCTCAAACCGGTCGCGGTCGGCGAGCAGGGCCTCGAGCGTGGCGAAGCCGCAGTCCACCAGTTCGCTCTCCCGGGACGCCACCCCCCGCCTCGACCCCCGCGTCCTCGACGCGATGCTCCCGTGGCTCACGGAACGCTACGGCAATGCTGGCA
>QWPO01000001.1 GCA_003669255.1 Planctomycetota bacterium
CAGACCTCGGGGTAGGTACCTACACATTACTGTCCCTTTCGCCGCTGTCCCCGTATTGCTACGGTTCTCGCTCGACTTGCATGCCTAATCCACGCCGCCAACGTTCACTCTGAGCCAGAATCAAACCCTTCAATTGATTGGTTCGTCAGACCACGACCGCCGAAGCAGCCGTGGCATTGATTCGCCTGAATCTCGAGAAGAGATCCGATCTGTACTTTGATTAAATGGTTCGTGATCGTTCGATTGGTTGCCCAACCTCACGGTCACTTGCCGGTCACGATCGCGCGCCGGCCGAAACCAAAAAGAGATCAACTGCCGAATTGTCAAAGATCAGTCCGTCGCGAGACACGTTGCCGTTCCTCGCGACGAGCCCCCAAGCATAGCAGCGTCGTGCCCGTGGTCAACAGGCTCGATCGCCGCGGGAAAAATTTCCGGGGACCCCATTCATCGGCATGCCGACGCGTGGGATGGAGTCTTTACGCGGGAGGCCGCCGAATGGTTCTCGCAGCAGCGAAAAGAGCTGGAAAACCTATTTTTCAGCATCCAGAATCACGGGGATGTCGAGCTGATGCCCCTCCCTTTGGACGGTGAGCAACACCTGCTCACCGGGATTCCGGGACTCGACAGCCGACAGGAAATCGTCCGCAGTCCGTACCCCTTGCCCAGCCACGGCGACGATCAAATCCGCCCCGGACCGATCGACCCGCGTGGTTTCTACGGTAAATGGCCCCTGACGTCGTCGTTCTTTGATGACTTTGAAACCCCGTACACCTGCTCTTTCTGCTGGACCATCGGGCGTGACTTCGGCCACCACGAGCCCTGCATCCGACTGATAGACGCGGGCAATCCCGGCATCCGGCCGCACAACCTTCCCCTGCGCGATGAGCTGCGGCACGATCCGCGTGAGCGTGCCGACCGGAATGGCAAATCCGACGCCGGCGCTCTGCCCCGTTCGGCTGGCGATCGCGGTGGTCATGCCAATCAAGTGGCTGCCACTGTCGACGAGCGGTCCTCCGGAGTTACCGGGGTTGATGGCCGCATCGGTCTGGATGATCGACTTGATCGTGCGACCGGTCCGCGTGGGCAGAGAACGGTTGAGGCTGGAAATGATCCCCGTAGTCAGCGTCCGCTCGAGGCCAAACGGGTTGCCGATCGCAAACACGCGTTGCCCAACGCGCAGGTCGTTGGACGTGCCGAACGACACGGGATGAAGAATCGCCTCGGGGGCCTCGAGCTTGATCACAGCGACGTCGGTGGCCGGATCGACGCCAACCACCCGGGCCGCATGCGACGAACCGTCGTAGAGAACAGCCTGTATCTCACGTGCCCCGTCGATCACGTGGAAGTTGGTGAGCACGTGCCCCTGGCGATCCAGCACGATCCCCGACCCAGCCCCCTCGGACGGCACCTCCATGAGAAACAGGTTGGCCGCGACCGCCTTCGTGTTGATGTTCACCACGCTCCGATTGACGGCCTCGTAGACAGCAATATTGACGTGCTCCTCGGACGTGAGGTTTCGCCCAGCTGACCCGGCGGTGCCTGGCAACGGCGCGGGCTGCCCACACGCTGTCGTGCCCAAGAAAGCCGCGGCAAAGGTGAGCACGAAAACACCGGAGAGGCGGGCAAGCATGGGCAGCATGCATCGGTTCCTGGCGAAAACAGTGGGCACGAGAAAGAGGTGCCGGACGACTGATTATCGGGTTGGGTCCGCGACAGACCAAGACAGATCGGGGACCTTACGGGGGCGGGGGCGATGCCAAAAAGCCGGAAAAATGTGGCCTCACCCGGACAGACCGGCGTTGGCGACCGCGGCCAGCCTCCTTATGCTTCCTGAGAGGTTTCGTGCTGGAATCCGATCCCAGAGCCCCCGGAGCGCCCGCTATGTCCCGCCCCTGGTTGCCCGCGTTTGCGATTGCGTGTGGATTCGCCGCCACGGGGATCGTGCCGGCCGAAGCCCTCGCCGCCCCGGCAGCCTCGGTCACGTTTGTCGAGGGCTTCGCGGCATCCCCGGTCCAGCCTGAAGTCACTGCCGTGGGTCTGAGGGCCGCAGAGTCCCCGGCGCCCGAGTCCGTCAATGTGCTTGTGCTCGTCGATACGTCGGCAAGCCAGGCCGGGAGCTACCGGGAACGTGCCCTGCGTGCCGTCGACGGTCTCCTGGCTGCCGCGAGGCCCGGTGACCGGTTCTCGATCGCCGCCGTGGACGTGGCCTGCAAGCCTTTGGCCGATGGATTTCACGCCGCCAACGCCGCCCCGCTGAAGAAGGCTCGGCTTGCTCTCGATGCCCGCACGCCCCTCGGATCGACCGACATCGTGTCGGTGTTGGAGGAAGCTGTCGGCCAGTTCGATGGCACGCAGGGCCCCCGCTCGATCGTCTACATCGGCGACGGCCCCGGACTCAGTGGTATCGACACCGCTGACTTTACGCGGCTCGTCGACCTGATGCGGGCCGAGAAGGTCTCCGCGTCGAGTCTCGGGATCGGACCCCAGATCAACTGGCCGTGCCTGGCGGCGCTTGCAAGCGCAAGCGGCGGCATGTTCTTCGCACCCGAAGCACGGAACGACGCGGCCGAGGCTGGTGCACGACTCGGTTCGCTTGCCATCCAACCCGTAACCTGGCCCGACGGTACGTCACTGGCTACCGATGCTGGAGACGCCGGACTACGGATGCTCCCGGGACGCCTCCCACCGCTGCGAGCCGATCGGGATTCGGTCATCCTGATCGCGGGTGATCTCGAACAAGGACGGCTCGAGGTGGGCATCGATGGCGGGACCACAACGCTCGACATTCCAGCCGCGGCCCCCCACAGCGACAACGCGTATCTCGTCGAGTTGGCCCGCAACGCCTGGCCGAACGACGGCGTGTTTCTGCCGCTGCTCGGCCGCGAAGGACTCGACCTCGCACGGACCATGATCCGCGGTGAAGCAGCCACGCTCGCCGCTCTGTCGCGGCAGGCGGAGGCGACCGGTTCCCATGCCGCTGCCGTGCGTCTCGCCGAGGCATCGCTCCGCCGCGACCCCGACAATGCCGACGCGTCGCTCATCCGCGAAGTCGCCACCAGGCAGATCTCCGCTGAACTCCCGGCACCGGATGCCGATGGTGCGGCTGGCGAAACGGGCGTGAGAGGCGACCTGCTTCCGCCGGCCACCGCAGGCGATGCGGAGTTGGCCGAACTCGAGGCGATGCGTCGCGTACGAGCCCAGGGCCTGGAGCAGGAGACTGCGGTAAGGCTCCGCGAGGCCCGCAATCTCCTCGCCACAGACCCCGATCTCGCCCGCGAGCGGCTCAAGGAGCAGCAGGAGATCGTCAAGCGGAACGACGATCTCGACGCCGGCACCCGGGAGCGACTCCTCGCGCAGATCGAGATGCGGGTTCGCGAGTCGATCGTACGGTCACGGGAGAAGGTGGAGTGCGACCTCGCCAACGAGCGACGGGCCGCCATCGGCCGCGAGCGGGCTCGACTCACGAGCGAGTTGCAACGCCGCGAGGAGAAGATCAAGCAGCTCACCGAGCGCTACAACGCACTCGTCGAGGAGGGCATTCGCGTGGGCTACCAGCAGCCGACCGATGCCTTTGTGCGGGCGGAGCGGGACGTGGCGAAGGAGATCGCCATGGAAGCCCCAGATCTCTACGCCAACCACCCGATTCCGATGACAGCCCGCGTCATCGGCCGGACCGCGCCACTCGTGGCCAGGATTCTCGACTACGACGCTGAGAACACCCGCGTTCGCCGCGATCAGCAAAGGGGCTTCATGGATGTGCTCCACCTGGCCGACGTGTGCGGCATCCCATACGCCGACGAGCCACCGATCATCTACCCCAGCGCTGAGCGATGGAAAGAGATCACACGACTTCGTGAAAAGTATAAGTCGGTCGACCTGGCGAACCCGGGCAGCAAGGAGCAGAAGATCTACGCGGCGCTCGACGAACCGGTCTCCCGATTCGAGTTCAACGAGACGCCGCTTCGCGATGTCATCGCCCAGATCCGCGATGCCCACGGCATTCCGGTCGAACTCGATCAGAAGGCGCTCGAGGATGCGGGCTTCGACCTCGATACGCCGATCACGCAGAACCTCTCGGGCGTTTCCCTGCGGTCGGCCCTGAGGCTGCTGCTCGGCAACCTCGAACTGACGTATCTCGTGAAGAACGAAGTGCTGCTCATCACGACGAAGGAAAAAGCCCAAGAGAACCTGGTCGTGAAGGTCTATCCGGTCGCGGACCTCGTGCTGCCCGTCGACCCCAGCACGGGCATGAATCCGTTTCAAACCGGTGGCGGCCTGGGCGGCGCCAATGGCATGAACAGCGGCATGGGCATGGGTGGTGGCATGGGTGGCGGTGGTATGGGTGGCGGCATGGGTGGGGGCATGGGTGGTTTCTGCTGGGTTGCCCGCGAGGTGTATGGTGTGCACGATCCCCGCTGGCTCGCCTTCCGTGAGTGGATGATGACTGAGGCCCCGACATGGTTGCGGTCGGCCTACGGGGCGCACGGCGAGCAGGTCGCGGGCTGGATTCACGACAAGCCGCTCGCGAAGGCGGCAATCCGCAGGCTGATGGACGTCGCCGTCGCTGATCGTCACGCGACGCTCCCCGCAGCGGGCCACTTCCAAGTCGCGGCTGCCAAAGCCCGCGCCGCTTCAGGGACAAACGCTGCCGCCGCAAGACCGGGCGTCATCCAAACCGCCGCCACGTCGGCCGCTGAAAAGCCGGTGGCTGTCGCTGCGCCGCCGGCAGACACGCCCGATCGCATCGGCCTGCCGGCAACGGTGCTTGAAGCCTCCGACCTCGCCGCCGCGTTGAAGTCCTATCTCCCGAAGGTCGAAGACGGTGCCACTCCGGGGGACACACGGGACGCGGCCCTCCGTTCCTCGCAGGTCAGGGTTTCGGCCGCGGAACTGGGACAGGCCGGGAAGTTCGACAAGGCCGCCGACCTGATCGCAGCCGCGATCGCTTGCGGGCACGCGGAATCGTGGATGTACGAATCGCTGGCACTCGCCACGGAGGCGGCCGGGCGGCCCCGCGAAGACATTGATCGGGCGCTCCTGTCCGCTGCGGATTTTGCGTCGAGCCCCGTCGAACTCATGCAACTGGCCAACTACCTGGCCCGCTTCGGCTCCGACCGCCAGGCCATCAAACTCTGCCGGCAACTGACGCGGATCGACCCAGCGAACCGCGAGGCCTATGCCCTCGCGATGACGGTGGCCGCACGTACCGACGACGCTGCCACGCTCGCCTGGGCCTGCCCCGGCGTCCTCTCGCACGAGTGGCCGGCCGAGCAGCAGGAGATCGTCGTGCGGGCAGCGCGTCTCGCCAAGGCAACGATCGATTCGCTCGAGAAGGCCGGCGGCACCACGGAGGTGGCTGCCTTCAGGTCTGCCGTCGATCGGGCACTCGTCCGCGACGTCGTCATCGACCTGTCGTGGACCGGCGATGCCGATATCGATGTGTTGGTCGAGGAGCCTGCCGGAACCGTCTGCTCGCTCTCGTCACCCCGCTCATCCTCGGGCGGAGTGCTGCTCGGCGATGACAATGCCGTTTCCCCTGCAGGCGACGCAACGCGTCACGAACGGTATGTGGCAACCGAGGCCTTCCCGGGCGAGTATCGGATTCTCGTGCGGCGCGCGTGGGGCAAGGTCACGGCCGACACGGTCACGGCTGAGATCACAATTCGCCGCGGCACCGACCGCGAACAGACACTCCGTCGCCAGATTCGCATGGGCGCCGACGACCAGTTCCTGTCGGTCAACGTGCCTGAGGGTCGTCGCATGGAGCCGTTGTTCGATGCACAGATCGCCCAGGACGTGGAGGCCCAGCAGAGCATCGGCAAGACGGTTTTGGCCCAGCAACTGGCCGCCATCGCCGACCCAGCCGTGTCGCAGTCGATGTCGCAAAGCCGCGGCGGTTCGACGGGGCCAGGGCCCACCGGAGCTGGGGTGCCCTTCTTCGGCAACGGGGCCGTCGGCTACCAGCCGATTATCACCACGCTTCCCGAGGGCACGAACTTGGCTGCCCGCGCCGTCGTGTCGGCTGACCGCCGGTACGTCCGGATCACAGCCACGCCGCTATTCTCTGGCGTGGGGCAGGTGACGCAGTTCAACTTCTCTGGGGCTGGCGCCGGTGGCACTGGCGGCGGTGGCATGGGTGGTGGTGGCATGGGTGGCATGGGCGGTGGTGGCATGGGCGGCATGGGTGGTGGTGGCATGGGCGGCATGGGTGGTGGCGGCATGGGCGGTGGCGGTATGGGCGGTGGCGGCATGGGCGGCGGCATGGGCATGTGCTGGGTCGCCCGCGAGGTCTATGGCGACTCGAACCCGAAGTGGCTGCAGTTCCGCTCCTGGCTCCGCACCGACGCGCCTCGCTGGCTCCACGACCTCTACGCCGCCCACGGTGAGTCTTTCGCGGTCTGGATCCACGACAAGCCGGCCGCCAAGGCCGTGCTCCGTGTGATGATGGACCGCGCGATCGCCGAGGCGGAGGTGCCATGCCTCGCTTCGGAGTGATTCTGGCGGCCGCCGGACAGAGCAGCCGCTTCGAGGACGCCAACTACAAGAAGCCCTTTGCGCCGCTGGCCGGCCGGCCGGTCTGGTTGCACTCGGCCGAGAAGTTCACCGACCGCGACGACGTCAAGCAGGTCGTGGTCGTGGTCTCGCCCGACGACCGCCAGGCGTTCGTTGAGAAGTTCGGCGCGAATCTTGCCTTCATGGGCATCACGCTCGCCGAAGGCGGGGCCACGCGGGCCGAGTCAGTTCGCAACGGGCTCGAGAAACTGGCCGACGACATCGACACGGTCGCGATCCACGATGCCGCCAGGCCCTGTGTGGCCCCGGCTTGGATCGACAAGGTGTTCGCGGCCGGTGCCCGCACTGGCGCGGCGATCCTCGCGATTCCGGTGGTCGGCACGCTCAAGCGTGTCGGCCCCGGCAACGTGATCACGGAGACCGTCGACCGAACGGGCCTCTGGGAGGCGCAGACCCCTCAGGTGTTTTCACGCGACCTGCTCGTGAAGGCCTTCGCTGCTCACCGCGATGGCGAGGCGACCGACGAAGCCTCGCTCATCGAGCGGATCGGGCACCCCGTCACCGTCGTGCCCGGCTCGCCGATCAACCTCAAGATCACCTGCAGGGAAGACCTCAAACTGGCCGAGCAGGCGCTCAAGGCTCTTCCCGCACCGAAGCTTGGCGGCCCCGCACACCCCTTCGCCGACGGCGACCTCTGGCGGTAACCCATGCCCAACGACCTCGTCACCGAGTTCGAGGCCCGCGGCCTCGTTCACCAGTCGACCGATACCGCCGCCCTGCGGGCGTGGCTCACCACGCCCGGCCGCCGGGTCTACGCGGGATTCGACCCCACGGCCGACAGCCTCCATGTGGGCCACCTCGTCGCCCTGGTGCTCCTGCGCCGCGTTGCCCATGCCGGCCACGAACCGGTCGCCCTCATCGGCGGTGCCACGGGAATGATCGGTGACCCGAGCGGCCGCAGCGACGAGCGGAACCTCCTCTCGCCGGCTGAACTCGAGGCCAACATCGCGGGCGTGGGCCGGCAGATCCGGGCCGTGCTCGCATCGGCAGGTGACCGCGTGCACGTCGTCAACAATGCCGACTGGATGCGGGGCGTGGGCTACCTCGAGTTCCTCCGCGACGTCGGTAAGCACTTTCCGCTTTCGCAGATGCTGGCCAAGGACTCCGTGAAGAGCCGCCTCGAGCGGGACGGGGGCATCTCCTACACCGAGTTCAGCTACATGCTGCTCCAGGCGTGGGACTTCGTGCAGCTTTCCGACGCCCTCGACTGCCGGGTCCAGATCGGCGGCAGCGACCAGTGGGGCAACATCACGGCCGGCATCGAACTCGGCCGCCGCCTCCGGTCACGCGACCTGCACGGGATCACCTGCCCGTTGCTGACGAAGTCGGACGGCTCGAAGATGGGGAAGACGGCGTCGGGCGCGATCTGGCTCGACCCGAAGCGGACGAGCCCGTACCGCTTCTACCAATACTGGATCAACCTCGATGACGCCGACGCGGGTCGCTGCCTCCTGCGACTCACGGAGGTCACGCTCGAAGAGATCGCCGACCTCGACACTCGACGCGCAGCCAATCCGGCCGCCCGCGACACCCAGAAGCGACTGGCCGAGGAACTCACGCGGCTCGTGCACGGCGAGGCGGGCCTCGCCGCGGCCAGGCAGGCCACCGACATCTTCTTCGGGGCGGAGATTGCCAGCCTCGACGACGACGCCCTCTCCGAAATCTTCGCCGACGTTCCCAGCCACGAGTTTCCGCGTGCCTCGCTCGACGGCGAAGGCCTGCCGCTCGTCGAGGCGATCAAGGCGACGGGGCTCGCAGCCAGCGCCAGTGCCGCCCGCCGCACGATCGAGCAGGGGGGCGGATACGTGAACAACCGCCGAGTCACCGACCCGGCCCACCGGCTCACCGCCAGCGACCTTGTTGGTTCATCGACGCTCGTGCTCCGCTCGGGAAAAAAGTCGTACGCTGTCGCTCGCTTTATCTGATCCCTCCGCAAGGAGTTCTTGCATGGTTCGCCGTGCCGCGATTGTCTTGGTCGCCCTGTGCCTGATGAGTCCCGCAGGCCTCGGCCATGCGGAGTCGCCGGAAGCGGATCGCGGTGGCATCGCCGGACTTGAGGACCGCCTCAAGACCGGCCTGCGGGTCCAGGCCCCACGGGATGTGAAGTTCGTCGAAACGGTGGCCACCAAGGTCCGCGAGGGCCGCCTTCCCGAAAAGCTCGTTGATTCCACCTATCTCTGGGCCGTGCGCCGCGGGAAGAAGTATCCCTTCCCCGCGTTCGAGCACGTGATCCGCCTGCAGGCGGCGAAGCTGGGCGTGCCGCTGGAGTAACACGGGCCACACTTGATCCTCGCGCGTGTATCGGGCTCGGGGCTGCCCATGCCCGTCGCCGGACACTCGCTACGGCCCTCCAGGCCTTCGCTCGCTCGATGCTGACTTCGCTCCGCCATCCATGGCTCCGCTCGTCAGCAACGCCG
>QWPO01000045.1 GCA_003669255.1 Planctomycetota bacterium
CGGGCCGGAACCCGCGGGTGTAGCTCAATGGTAGAGCAATAGCCTTCCAAGCTAAAGACGAGGGTTCGATTCCCTCTACCCGCTTCCGACCCCTCGCACCCAAAACACCACACACCGAAACGACCCCACACCACCATCCGAGGCCGCGGCGTCTCCACCCATCCCGCTGCTGTAGCTCAGTTGGTAGAGCGCGTCCTTGGTAAGGACGAGGTCATGGGTTCAAGTCCCATCAGCAGCTTCGTCAGACCCACGTTCAACATCAGGCACACGTTCGAGGCACGATTCAACCCGCTCGGGCCGTATCCGCGCGGAACACGTTTTTGACACGTTACGGCAGGCCACGGCACCTGCGACTACCCGGAGAGGAATCCCCAAGGGAGAAAGCATGGCAAAGGACACGTTCACGCGGAGCAAGCCGCACGTCAACGTCGGCACGATCGGGCACATCGACCACGGCAAGACCACGCTTACGGGCGCCCTGGTGGCCGTGCAGGCCGCCAAAAACCTCGCCGTGGCCAAGAGCTACGCCGACATCGCCAAGGGTGGCACCGTCCGCGACGAGACGAAGACCGTCACGATCGCCGTCAGTCACGTGGAGTACGAGACGGACAAGCGTCACTACGCCCACATCGACTGTCCGGGCCATGCCGACTTCATCAAGAACATGATCACCGGCGCCGCCCAGATGGACGGGGCGATCCTCGTGGTCAGCGCGGCCGACGGCCCCATGCCCCAGACCCGGGAGCACATCCTCCTGGCCAAGCAGGTGGGCGTGCCGGCGCTGGTCGTGTTCCTCAACAAGGTCGACCTCGTCGACGATCCGGAACTCCTCGACCTCGTCGAGATGGAGATCCGCGAACTGCTGACGAAGTACGGTTTCCCCGGGGACGACGTGCCGATCATTCGCGGTGCCGGCAAGCCCGCCTATGACAGCCCGGCTGACCCGGCCAAGAACAAGTGCATCGCCGACTTGTTGGCCGCGGTCGACGCCTACATCCCCGAGCCGATCCGCGAGCTCGACAAGCCGTTCCTGATGGCCATCGAGGACGTGTTCTCGATCGAAGGCCGCGGCACGGTTGCCACGGGCCGAATCGAGCGCGGCGAGGTCAAGGTCGGCGACGAAGTCGAGATCATCGGCCTCAAGGAGAAGGCCGAGAAGACGACGGTCACCGGCGTGGAGATGTTCAAGAAGTTGCTCGACAAGGGGCAGGCCGGCGACAACGTCGGCTGCCTGCTCCGCGGCATCGCCCGCGAGGGCATCGAGCGTGGCCAGGTGCTGGCCAAGCCGGGGTCGATCAAGCCCCACAAGAAGTTCGAGTGCGAGGTGTACGTGTTGTCGAAGGAGGAAGGCGGACGTCATACGCCGTTCTTCGCCGGCTACCGCCCGCAGTTCTACTTCCGCACCACCGACGTGACCGGCTCGACCAAGCTGATGGGCGGCGTCGAGATGGTCTCGCCGGGCGATAACGTCAAGATGGAGGTCGAGCTGATGGTGCCGATCGCCATGGACGACGGCGTCCGGTTCGCCATCCGCGAGGGCGGCAAGACCGTCGGTTCGGGCGTTGTCACCAAAATTCTCGACTGATTGCGGTCGGGGTTGCCGGCCACGACGCTCTGCCGTCGTGGCCGGCCCCCGCCGGCAGTTGGTGGGGCCGGGGTCTGGGCCTCGGTGTGTGGACGGATCAGCATCGAGGTGACGGACAGGCAGATCACGACAAGTCGGTCGGCAGAAGAATCCGGGACACCGGTTTCCGGCGCCACAGGGGCGTAGCTCAACTGGCAGAGCGCTGGTCTCCAAAACCAGAGGTTGCGAGTTCGATCCCCGCCGCCCCTGCATGCTGTCGCGGCGCGCACCAGCCCGGTGCGCCGCGGTCGATGCGGTGTTGAACGCGAATGGGTCGGGCGGTTGGACGGTGGTAGGACGGACTCACAAGGACGGTCACCCGGGGCGAGCCCGCGGGCCGGCAGCCATGCAGGACAATCACGCTGGGAACGGAACCTTCTTGGGAGAGGTCCTGAGGACTTCCGTCTACAAGCGAAACCAGGGCCGCATTGCCCGCCAGGTCACGTTCGCCGCTCTGGCGCTGGCGGTGGGGATCGGCGTCTGGCGGCTGGCTCAACTTCTGCCCATTTGGTTCGGCGGTGGCGAGGGCGCCTTCGCGGTGGGCCTGCCCGGCGGTGACCTGGGCGTGGTGCGTTTCCTGGTTCCGGGCCTGCTGCTCGCGGCCGGCCTCTGGCTCTGCTACCGGCTGGTCAACCTGCCCCGTTTCGCCGATTTCCTCATCGCTGTGGAGTCCGAGATGGCCAAGGTGTCGTGGCCGTCCAAATCCGAGGTGGTGCGCAGTTCCGCAGTGATCATTTTCCTGATCTTCGCACTGGCCGCCATTCTGGCTGTGTACGATCTGTTCTGGTGGTTCGTGTTGAGGTACGTCCTGCGAATCGGCTGACCGTCGCCGATCTGCCGGCGGCGTCGACCGACCCGCCACTCATTCCCTTCCAGGGTGCCGAGCCCATGAGCGACGACTCCGAAAGCATGCTGCACGCCGATGCCGCCGCGCACGCCCCGACGGGCGGACCGCCGCCGGAACCCCACCGTGCCGATGCCGCGCCCGCCCCGGGCCATGCGCCCCTCGACGAGGACGACGACGGCACGCCGGCGGAACTGGCCGATCCGTTCGCTGGGGACGAGAACGCCAAGCCGGTGGAAGTGGCCGTCGACGAGGACGATGCCCCGGTCGGCGAGCGTCACTGGTACATCCTCAAGGTGCAGAGCAATCGCGAGGACTCGATCCGCGAGGCCCTGCTGCGCCGCATTTCCATGCAGGGCATGGACCGCTGGTTCGGCGAGGTGGTGGTCCCCAAGGAGCAGGTCACCGAGTTCAAAAGTGGCAAAAAACGCGTGGTTTCACGCAAGCTCTATCCGGGCTACATCCTCGTGAACATGATCTTGAATGACGAGACCTGGTACCTCGTGCGGGAGACGGGCGGCATCGGTGACTTCACCGGGTCGGCCGGTCGCCCCAGCCCGATGCTGCCCCAGGACGTCGCCAAGCTGCTGCACAAGGCCGAGGAGAAGAGCGACGAGGCGCCCCGCCTGAAGATCAACTTCAAGAAGGGCGACCGCGTGAAGATCAACGAAGGCACCTTCGAGAACTTCGAGGGCGAGGTGGAGCAGATCGACGAAGCCAACGGCCGCGTGACCGTGATGCTGAGCATCTTCGGCCGCTCCACGCCGGTGGACATCGAATATTGGCAGATCGAGTCGGTGTGAGGCTGGTGTCACGTAGGCAACAACAGGCGAGGGTTTGAGCGATGGCGAAGCAGATGGTGGGACAGGCGAAATTTCAGGTGCCCGGCGGCCAGGCCACACCCGCGCCCCCGGTGGGCACGTCGCTCGGCCGCTTCGGCATCAACCTCGGCCAGTTCGTGCAGCAGTTCAACGACCGCACCCGGGAAGCGGCAGGCATGCCGATCCCCGTGGTCGTCACCGTCTACAACGATCGCTCCTTCGAGTTCATCACCAAGAGCCCGCCCGCCGCGGCCCTGCTCAAGAAGGCCGCCGGCCTCGCCAAGGGCTCGGGCGTCCCCAACAAGGACAAGGTCGGCAAGGTGACGAAGGCCCAGCTCGACGAAATCGTCCGCCTCAAGGGCAACGATCTCAACGCCCGCGATGGAGATCATGCCCGTCGCATGATCGAGGGCACGGCCCGCAGCATGGGCATCACCGTCGACGGCTGACCCCCGACAGCACCCTCATCCGTTCCGTTTTTCAACCGCTTCCCCCGATCCCAGGAATCCCGACCGTGGCTGAGACCAAGCGCATGCGGGCGATGCTCGCCGTGAAACCCAAGACCGAGGACCCGCTGCCGCTCGCCGAGGCGGTCGGCGTGATCAAGAAGTTTCCCCCCACGAAGTTCGACCAGACCATCGAGATTCACATGCGTCTGGGCATCGATCCCAAGCAGGCCGACCAGATCATTCGCGGGTCGCTGGTGCTGCCGCACGGCATCGGCAAGTCGAAGCGGGTGGTGGTGTTCGCCAAGGGAAATCTCGCCGACGACGCCAAGGCGGCGGGGGCCGAGGAGGTCGGAGCCGACGACCTGGCCAAGAAGATCAAGGAAGGCTGGACCGATTTCGACGTCTGCATCGCGGCCCCCGACATGATGGGTCTCGTCGGTCCGCTGGGAAAGGTGCTCGGGCCCCGGGGCCTGATGCCCAGCCCGCGCGCCGGCACGGTGACGGCCGACATCAAGAAGACGGTGGGCGAATACAAGGCGGGCAAAGTCGAGTTCCGCAACGACCCCACGGGAATCGTTCACGCGGTCGTTGGCAAGGCGAGCTTCGACGCCTCCAAACTGGTCGACAATATCCGGGCCTTCATCGATCACATCCTGGGGATGCAGCCGTCGAGCGTTCGCGGCCAGTTCGTGAAGTCGATCTCGATCTCGGGGACGATGACTCCCGGGGTCATGGTCGCCGCCTAGGCATCCATCTCCCCGCAGCACCATACGAGTTTTCACGAGGTAACCCCATGAGCAAAGCCATCAAGGACATGCTGATCGGCGATCTGAAGCAGCGCCTGCAAGATGTGGGCGAGGTGCTCGTCGTCAGCCTCGGCAACCTGGACGCCCAGAAGACCACCCAGCTCAGGCAGACGCTGCGCAAGAAACGCATCCACCTGCAGTTGGTGAAGAACAGCCTGGCGCGCAGGGCGATGGAGGGCACGCCGCTGTCGCCCGCACTGACGAACACCGATGGCATGCTGGCCATCGCCTGGGGCGCCGAGGACGTCGTCGATCTGGCCAAGGAAATCGACCGCCTCTCGGGGGTCAAAGACTTCGAGGGTTTTTCCTGCAAGGGGGGGGCCCTGGACGGGGCCCGCCTGGAGGCGGACGACGTCAAGAAGGTGGCCAAATGGCCCACGCGTTCCGAACAGCTCTCGCTGCTCTCGGGGCAGATTTCCTCGCTGGCATCCGTGCTGGCCGGCCAGATCCTGTCCGCCGGTGGCGTGCTCGCCGGGCAGATTGCGTCCCGGGCCGAAGAACTGGAAAAAGCGGCCGGCGGGGAAGCGGCGGCCTCCTGATCCCCAGATCGCCCGGAAATTTCCGGGGCGGGCTTCACCCGGCAAAAGTTCATGGTATGACAAAGGGCTCGCTGGTGCGGCTCCGCCCCTGCGGTGGAACGGGCACGGCGTCACCCACATTCGATCAATTCATCACCACTACCACGGTTGTCGACCTGCGCGACGGCCGCACATTTCCCAGGGAAAGGACCACGAGCGATGGCAACGGCTGAAGCAACGCGTGAATTCTCCAAGGACACCATGGACCTCGGCGACAAGATCGTTGGCCTGACGCTGAAGGCGGCCAAGGAATTGTCGGACTACCTCGACGAAGTTCACGGGATCAAGCCGGCGGCCGGCGGCGCGGTCATGATGGCGGCTCCGGGTGCTGGTGCTGGCGGCGGTGCTGCCGGCGGCGGTGAGGCCCCCGCCGAGAAGACCGAGTTCGACGTGGTTCTGGAGAACTTCGGCGACAACAAGATCGGCGTCATCAAGGTCGTGCGTGCCGCGACCGGTCTGGGGCTCAAGGAAGCCAAGGACCTGGTCGAAGGCTGCCCGGCCAAGGTGAAGGAAGGCATCTCGAAGGCCGATGCCGAGAAGCTCAAGAAGGAGCTGGAAGAGGCCAAGGCAAAGGTCTCGATCAAGTAAGAATCTGCAGAAATACCGCGTCGGTGCCCGGGTCATTGGCCACCCGGTCGCCGAACGGTATAGTTTTTGCGTTCTCGATCGTCCCGACGCCTTGCCTACCCCTCCAGTCCGGCCGCTTCGACCTGGCCCGTCGAGTCGGCGCTGGTCCTGATTCAGCGATTGTCGTCCCTGCGCCCGCGTGCGCACCAGTCGCCGCACCCCCAAGAGGAGTTTCCACTCTATGGCAACCCGCGCCGTCCGCCGCCTTCAGCCGAGCGAAATTCGTCACTTCGGCAGCCGCCGCGCCAGCCACCACATCCCCGACCTCACCGAGATCCAGACCCGCTTCTATGACCTGTTCCTGCAGTACGACGTGCCGTCCAACAAGCGCAAGGATCACGGCATCGAGGGCGTTCTCAAGGAAATCTTCCCCGTCGAGAGCTACGACAAGACCGTCAAGCTCGAGTACCTGCGTTACGAACTCGGTAAGCCGCGCTACGATCCGGACGAGTGCCGCCAGTTGCGGCTCACCTATGGCCGCCCGCTGCGTGTCTGGCTGCGTCTGACCCGCGAGCAGCCGGTCGAGGAAGAGGTCTACCTGGGCGACATCCCCATCATGCTCGGGGGTGGTGAGTTCATCATCAACGGCGCCGAGCGCGTGGTGGTCAGCCAGCTGCATCGCTCGCCGGGCATCGACTTTGTCGCCGACGCCGAATCGGCCGACCGCAAGACGCACAACTGCCGCATCATCCCCGAGCGCGGCAGCTGGGTCGAGCTCAACGTGTCGAAGAAGGACGCGCTCCAGGTGCGCATCGACCAGAGCGGAAAGTTCTCCGCGCTCACGCTGCTGCGGGCCATGGATCCGAAGTTCACCCGCGACTCCGAGATCCTCAAGCTGTTCTACAAGACGACCAAGGAGAAGGTCTCCGGGGGCCGCAGTGTCGCCAAGCTCGAGGGCCGCCTGGCCGTCGACGACATCGTCTATCCCAAGACCAGCGACCGGGCTGGCGAGATCATCGTCGAGGCGGGTTGCAAGATCACCCGCGACCAGGCGGAGTTGATCTGCACCTCGGGCCTGCCCGCCGTGGAGGTGATGCAGGAACAAAAGGTGCCGTTGATCGTCAACAGCCTGCGCGAGGACGCCGACGAGTCGAAGCGTCGCACCGGTGTGGCGCCGAGCCACGAGGATGCCCTGATCCGCATCTATCAGCGACTGCGGCCCGGGAACCCCCCGGCGCTCGACAAGGCACGGGCCCTGTTCGACGAGAAGTTCAAGGACACCAACCGCTACCGTCTGGGCCGCGTGGGCCGCTTCCGCATCAACCGCAAACTCGGCCTCGACGTCCCCGAGACGGAGATGACGCTGCGGGCGGACGACCTGATCGCGGCCATCCGCTACATGCTCAAGCTCAGCGAGGGCGAGGGCGAGGTCGAGGTCGACGACATCGATCACCTGGGCAACCGGCGTCTGCGGACGATCGACGAGTTGGCCAGCGACGAACTCCGCAAGGGCTTCCTCAAACTGCGCCGCACCGTGCAGGAGCGGATGAGCCTCAAGGACGTGGCGGAAATGTCACCGCGCACGCTCATCAACCCCAAGAGCATCTCCGCCGCCATCGAATACTTTTTCGGCCGGGGCGAGTTGTCGCAGGTGGTCGACCAGACCAATCCGCTCTCCATGCTCACGCACGAGCGCCGGCTGTCGGCACTCGGTCCGGGCGGCCTGAACCGCAAGCGTGCAGGCTTCGAGGTGCGCGACGTCCACATCTCGCACTACGGCCGCATCTGCCCGATCGAGACGCCGGAAGGCACCAACATCGGGCTCATCTCCAGCCTGGCGATCTACTCGGGGGTCGATTCCTACGGCTTCCTCGTTACGCCGTACCGCAAGGTCTCGA
The DNA here is from genome assembly GCA_003669255.1 of Planctomycetota bacterium. Taxonomy (GTDB): domain Bacteria; phylum Planctomycetota; class Planctomycetia; order Pirellulales; family UBA1268; genus QWPN01. Next base: position 7,588 of record QWPO01000045.1, read on the forward strand.
AGTGCCGGCTCACCGACGACGTGGTCTGGCTGCGGGCCGACGAGGAGCACGACGCCCACCTGGCGCCGGCCGACGCCACCGTCGACAAGGACACGAACAAACTGGTGGGCGAGAACATCATCGCCCGCTACAAGGGCGACTTCGTGCTCGTGCCCGCGGACAGCATCGAGTACATCGACGTTGCCCCCAGCCAGATGGTCGGCGTCTCCGCCGGCCTGATCCCCTTCTTGGAGCACGACGACGCCAATCGGGCGTTGATGGGTTCCAACATGCAGCGGCAGGCCGTGCCGCTCCTGATCACGGAACCCCCCATCGTGGCCACGGGTATGGAGCGCGACGTGGCCGTGAACTCCGGGCTGCTGGTGCGGGCCGCCCGCAAGGGCACGGTCACGTTTGTGGATGCCGAGACCATCGAGGTCTCGCCCTCCTCGACAGGCGCTCCCGACACCTACCGTCTGCGGAAGTACGTCGGCCTCAACGAGCGCACCTGCCAAAACCAAAAGCCGATCGTGCAACTCGGGCAGAAGGTGGAAAAGGGTGACGTCATCGCCGACGGCGCCGCCACCTACCGGGGAGAACTGGCTCTGGGCCGCAACGTGCTCGTGGGCTTCATGGCCTGGGACGGCTTCAACTTCGAGGATGCCATCATCATCAGTGAGGAGCTCGTGGAGGACGACGTCTACACCTCGATCCACATCGAGGAATACGACATCGAGATCCGCGACACCAAGCTGGGCCGCGAGGAGTTCACTCGCGACATCCCCAATGTCGGAGAACGGGCCCTCCACAACCTCGACGAGTCGGGCATCGTCCGCATCGGAACGTACGTGCGCCCGGGTGACATCCTGGTGGGCAAGGTGTCGCCGAAGAGCAAGACGGAACTGACCCCGGAAGAAAAACTGCTCCACGCCATCTTCGGCCGAGCCGGCGAGGACGTGAAGAACGACTCGCTGGAGGTGCCGTCGGGCGTGGAGGGGATCGTCATCGCCACGGAGAAGTTCTCCCGGCAGATGAGCCTCTCGGAGGAAGAGCGTCGCGAATTCCAGAAGCAGCTCAAGGAGGCCGAGAGCCAGGGCGATCTGCAGGTGGCGGAGGCCTTCGTGGCGATGGTCACCGAGATCGAGAAAGTGCTGCAGAAGCCGCTCCCCGCGGCCGACGGCAGCCCGCTGGTGCGCAACCAGGATCACAAGGTCGTGGCCGAACGCGCCGCGGCCTTCAAGGCCGACCATCTCGACATCCGCTCGCCGCAGCGGAAGGCCGAGATCGACAAGCTCGTAAAGACGATGTGGCCGGCGGTCGAGGACGCCATCGACGCCAAGGACCGGCGACTCAACAGCATGAAGCGCGGCGACGAAC
>QWPO01000111.1 GCA_003669255.1 Planctomycetota bacterium
ACGCCGCGGCGGATCTGGCCCACCTCGAGCGTCTCCATGAGCTGCTTCTTCCGCTCTGCCCGTTCCTGCTCGATGAGAGCCCGGCGGGAAACCACGATGTTGCGGCGCGCCTCGTCGATCTTGAGCACGAGGCACTGGATGCAGCGGCCGCAGTAGTCGCCAATGTCGGCGGGACGACGAATATCGACCTGGCTGGCCGGCAGGAAGACGTTGACACCCGAGATGTCGACGAGCAGGCCGCCCTTGATCTTTCGTGTGACGAAGCCAGTGACCACGTCGTTCTCGTGGACGCTCTCCATGACCCGGAGCCAGTCCTCGATCCGACGTGCCTTCCGCTTCGAGAGCGTGATCAGGCCCCGCTGCTCCTCCAGCGATCCGTCTTCAAACTCCTCCAGCAGCACCTTGACGGTGTCGCCAACCTGCGGCGGGGGCTCGGTCTCATCCCACTCGTTCCGCGGGATGTGGCCCTCGCTCTTGTAGCCCACGTCAACCAGCACGAACTCATCATCAACGCGGAGAATCTTTCCTTCCAGCACGGAGTTGACCGCAAGCGTGGCGGAGCCGACCGAGTATTCACCCTCGGCGGTGCCAGCCATGGCGAGTTCAAGTTCCTGATCGAGTTCGTCTCCGAGTTCCAGTTCGCGAATGAGGTTGCGGTTGACCATGCGTGGGGGGTTTTGAGAAAAAACGGGGTTGGGGGAGGAAAAATGACGCGGGCCACGAGGATTCGAGCCTCGCAGCATACCAGCGGTCTCCCGACTGAACAATCGAGCACGATTCCCCCGCCGCCGCAGCCTTCCCGACCGTCTCGGCCTTGGGCCCTGCTCCACCCGGCCGGCATCCCGGGCCGATGGAACCTGAAAATGGCCGCTGGGAGCCTCGGGCAATGACAACTCGACGCACGCTGCTCGCGGGCCTCATGCCCATGGTCGCCCTGGCAACCTCGGCTCGAGGCCAGTTCCTGGAGCCAGCCGGGGGTGGCGACGGCGGCATCGCTCTTGGTGACGTCCGGGTGCAGAAATACCGCGTGGGCGTGGCGGTGACGGCGGAGGGCGGCCCCTGCCGGGGTATCTATGCCACCCTCCCGGTGCCGCACGAGTGGCCGGAGCAGAAGGTGCGGGTGGTGAATGAGGAGACCACCCCGCATGTGAAGTCACTCCGCTACCGGATGCTACCAGGCGACATCAAGCAGCTGGTGGTCGAGATCCCCGACCTCCCCTCAGGGCAGCAGGCGAAGGCGGTGGTGACGTTCGAACTCGAACGGGCGGCGATCCTCGCGCCCAAAGACACCGCCGGCCTCAAGCCCCCTGAGAAGCCCGACCGGGCGCTCAAGGCCCATCTCGGTCCCAGCCCCTACATCGAAGCCCGCGACCCGAAGATCGTGCGGCTCGCCAAAGCGACCGGCGCGGATCTCGAGGGTTGGAAGAAGGTGGAGGCGATCTACGACACCGTCCGTGACAAGGTCGAGTATCGCAACGGCGAACTGAAGGGCGCTCGCCGGGCGCTGGCCGACGGCTGGGGCGACTGCGAGGAACTCACGTGCCTGTTCATCGCCATGTGCCGCGCCGAAGACATCCCGGCCCGCACGGTCTGGGTCGAGGGGCACTGCTACCCTGAGTTTCACCTTGTCGATGCAGCCGGAACGGGCCACTGGTATCCCTGCCAGGTAGCTGGCACGCGATCGTTTGGGGCGATGCCCGATCAGTTGCCGATCCTGCAGAAGGGCGACGCCTTCCGCGACCCGGATCGGCCCGGCAAGCAACTCCGCTACGTGTCGGAGTTCATGAAGGGCGCGGCCGTCGAGGGCGGGGGCACACCTCGGGTCACGTGGATCCGTGAAGGCGCGTAGGCCCACCGCGCCCGTAGCCGCAGGTTGGCAACCTGCGGTGCAGAAAGTAGTGCAGGTTGCCAACCTGCACCCACGCCAATCCTCGCCTACTCGGCGCCGATGAAGGCCGCATCTTCGCCGATCGGCCGGCCAAACTGATCGCGCTGCACCGGCGTGAACCACCGCGGCACGATCGGCAACCCGGCCTCTTTCCAGGCCGCCTCGAGGCGGTCGCCCGCGAGCTTGACGATCTTCTCGCGACCACGACCAACGAGCGTGGCCCGGTCGGCCCACGGCGTGACGGGTCCTTCGAAGCCGGCGGCCTTCGCTGCCGTGAGCACCGCGGCGATGCTGATCACACCGGTGTCGCCCGGCATCAGTCGGTGGGCGTGTGTCAGTTCCGCCGAAGGCACATCGCGGGGCGCATCGGAGACGCGAACCTCGACGAGTTTGCCCTGCGGCACCTTAGCGATCAGATCGAGCGGTTCGCCCGTCACGTGGAAAGCCCAGGCGTCGGCCACGGCACCGATCCGCTCGTGCGCCACCATCACCAGCCCGAGCAGGCCTTCGAAGGTGTGGATGAACTGCTGCGACTTATCCTGCCGGGCCTCAGCTTCAGGGCGAATCGTCAGGCCGAGCATGAGGTCGTGCTGGGCAAGCAGGTCGCCGATGTCGTGAAGCCGGGAGCGGTGGAGTTCGAAGAAGTCCTTGAACGAGTGCTCGTCGGAGGCGGGCGCGATGCTCGCCACTGCCCGCTTGCAGTCGGCAGCCGCAGCCAGTTCCAGCCGTTTCGGCAGCGCCGCCAGTTGCTCCTTGTACGTGGCCTCATCGGCGTCGAGTTGCACCGGGAGGTGGAAGGTGCCGCCCTTCAGCCGCGCGCTCACCATCAGTCGGCGGGCGTGGGGCACGCCGAATGCGTCGGACTGCTGCTGGAAATCGAGGATGTCGATATCCATCGCATCAAAGCCGAAGGACAACGCCAGTTCGATGAGTTCGCTGGGGCGTCCGGAGAGGGGCAGGCCGATCGTGCTGAGGTTGCGAAACATGCGGTCTATCACTCCCCGATGGGGACTCCCTGTTGGAATGTCGTGGACGGGGAAGTATGACTGACGATCGCTGCATTTGGAAGCACCCTGGCCGATGTCCATTCTCGAAGCGATCGTGCTCGGCGTCGTGCAGGGACTCACGGAGTTCCTGCCGGTTTCGAGCACGGCCCACCTCCGGGTCGTGCCCGCGTTTTTTGGCTGGGAAGACCCCGGGGCCGCCTACTCGGCCGTGATTCAAACCGGCACGCTCGTGGCGGTCTGCCTCGCCCTGCGAACCGACATCGCCGCCCTCCTCCGGGGCACCCTCGCCGCAGCCCTGGCTGGACGTCCACTCTCCACGCCGGAGGCCCGGCTCGGCTGGCTGATCGTCCTGGGCACGATCCCGATCGTCGCGGCCGGGCTCGCGTTCAAGGATCTCATCCGGGGCGAAGCACGCCGGCTCGAGGTCGTTGTCGCCGCACTGCTTGCTGCCACCGCCCTGATGGCCATCGCCGAACTCGCCTGCCTCGCCCGAGCGCGCCGCCGCGGCACCACCGGCCGCGATGGCCTCGAGCGTGTCACCGCCGGCGACGGCATTGCGATGGGGCTCGCGCAGGCACTCGCCCTCATCCCCGGCACGTCGCGGAGCGGTGTCACGATCTCGGTGGGCATGCTCGCCGGGCTTGATCGCCGGACCGCCGCGAGGTTCTCGTTTCTGCTTTCGCTACCCGCCGTGGCGGCCGCGGCCATCCTCGAGGCCTGGCAGCAGCGGAGCGAGATTATGGGCAGCGGCCCCCAGGCCGTCGCGCTCGCCGTGGGAACCATCACCGCCGGCATCGTGGGCTACGCCGCCGTACGCTGGCTCCTGAGGATGCTCACGGGCCACACGCTCTGGCCGTTCATCGTCTATCGGATCGGCCTGGCCGCTCTGCTTGCCGGGTCGCTGGCGGCCGGCTGGCTGCCGGCTCCCGCGATCTGACCGCGGCGGGCTACAACAGGTGGCGATGCCCACCACTGTTCCCACCGACCCCGCGCATCCCACCGCCAGCTCTGCTGAGGAGCGGCCGCTCCGCGGCGGCCGCTGGCTCGACGTGATCGCCCTCGGCGTGCTTTTCGGAAGCCTGGCCGGATGGGCCGGATCATGGCACTGGCTCCTCGACCTCACCACGCACTTCCGCTGGTATTGGCTCGTGCTCTCGCTCGGCGGCCTGGCCGCGTGCCTGCGCTGGCGGCGGCCGACGGCCGTGGCCTACCTCGCGATCGCCGCCATGGTGAACGCCCGCGACCTGCTCCCTTACTGGCTCCCGAAGTCCACGGTCGTGCCCGCGGCCACCGCCGCGGATGAGCGGCGGGTGTTCGTCGTGTCCATGAATGTGCATCGCGTGAACGACGATCCGACCGCCGCCGTGGCGTATCTCCGCGATCGGCGGCCCGACGTGGTGGCAGTGCTCGAGGTCGACGCGGACTGGGCCACCGCGCTCGATGGCCTCGCTGACGTGTTCCCACACCGCGTGATCCGCCCGCGAACCGACAACTTCGGGATCGCCCTGCTCTCCCGCTGGCCGCTGGACAGCGTCGAGGTGGTGGCGTTTACCGACACTGGCTTCCCGAGCATCGTGGCGACCGTGCGGCGACCGGCTGGCGACTTCCGGTTCATTGCCACGCATCCCTTTCCGCCATTCAACGCCCGCTGCACCGACCAGCTGGTGGCGCATCTCGACGGCGTGGCCAAAACCGCCGCCGCCGCGACGCTGCCGTGCCTCGTGGCCGGCGACTTCAACGCAGCCCCCTGGTCGCGGCCTTTCCGCCGGCTCGTGGCGACGAGCGGCCTCGTCGATTCAGCTCTGGGTCGCGGCGTGCAGGCCACGTGGCATGCGCATCTACCCGCCCCGCGCATTCCGATCGACCATGTGCTCGTGCCGCCGGAGGCGACGGTGCTCCGCCGCGAGGTCGGCCCCGACATCGGCTCCGACCACTTGCCCATCGAGGCGGAGATCGTGTTGCCGTAGTAGGTGCAGGTTGGCAACCTGCACATACAGCAACGCCAAGCCTGGTTCACCGCAGGTTACCAACCTGCGGCTACGTGGGCGGAGATCGTGTTGCCGTAGTGGGTGCAGGTTGGCAACCTGCACATGCAACAACGCCAAGCCCAGTTCACCGCAGGTTACCAACCTGCGGCTACGTGGGCAGAGATCGTGTTGCCGAAGTAGGTGCAGGTTGGCAACCTGCACATGCAGCAACGCCAGGCCTGGTTCATCGCAGGTTACCAACCTGCGGCTACGTGGGTGCCAGTTACCGACCTGCGACTCTCGCCGCTATCGCGCGGGCTCGAGCGTGGCCAGATCCATGCCCAGCCGCTTGAGCTTCTTGTAGAGCGTGGTGCGGTTGATGCCGAGCGTCCGAGCGGCCACGTCGCGCCGCCAGCCGGCCTGCTCGAGCGCCGCCACGATCAGCTGCCGCTCCGGGGTCGCCAGCGCCTGCTTGAGCGGCGTGGTCTCCGGCCCCGGGCAGGCCGCGAGGCCACCGCCCCCGAGCACGGCTGCGGGCAGGTCTCCGAGCTCCACGCATGCCCCGCGCCCCAGGAAGATGCCCCGCTCGATCGCATGCTGCAGTTCGCGGACATTGCCCGGCCAGACGTGCGCGGCGAGCGCGTCCACCGCGGCAGGCGTGAAGCCCTCGACCGCGCGACCCGCACGGGTGGCCGTGGTACGGAGGAAGTGCGCCGCGAGCACGGGGATATCGGTCTTCCGGTCCCGCAGCGGCGGCATCTCGACGGCCACCACGTTGATCCGCCAGAAGAGGTCGGCCCGAAACCGGCCGGCGGCCACGAGCGTCTCGAGGCTCTCGTTGGTGGCGAGGATCACTCGGGCATCGACGCTGTGAGTCTGCGAGCCGCCCACCGGCTCGAACTGCATGTCTTGGAGCACGCGAAGGAGCTTCACCTGCATCGCTGGTGAGGCCGTGGCGATTTCATCAAGGAAGATCGTGCCGCCGTCGGCGAGCAGGAACTTGCCGTCGCGGTCGCCGGCGGCGCCGGTGAACGAGCCGGCCACGTGACCAAACAGTTCGCTCTCGAGCAGCGACTCGCTGAGGCTCCCACACGCCACTTCCACGAACCGCCCCTGGCGACCGCTGCGGCGATGGATCTCCCGGGCGAGCAGCGACTTGCCGGTGCCGCTCTCGCCGGTGATCAACACCGTGGCCGGGGTGGCGGCAATGCGGTCGACGATGTCGAGAATCCGGGCCATGGTCGGATGGCCGCCGAGGACGGCCGATTCGACGTCGGCCGTGCGGCGACTGCTGGCTGTGGCTGCGGCCTCGATCGCCGCGAGCAGTGCCCCGTCGCTCGCCGGCATCGCCACCGACGCATCGGCCCATGCCGCCTCCGGCATGCCTTGGGCGTCGGCTGGCATCACCGCGACGAGCCCAACCGAGGGCGACGCCGCGCGGGCGGCGGCCGCGATGACCGCCGCCCCGCCGTCGGGCAGGCCGGCATCGATCAGACAGGCACCGAGGCCGCCGCGAGCGGCGATCCGCACCGCCTCGGCCACAGAGCCGGCCGCCAGGGCGTGCCAGCCGGTCGAGCACAGCCACTGCGCCGTCGCCGAGGCCGATCGCCGGTCGTCATCGACCACGAGGATGCGGGCGGCGCGGGACGAAGGTTCCTGACGGATCGGCATGGGGGATTCCTGGGCGTCTCGGCGCGGCATGTCCACACAGGATTCTTTAGGTCGCAAAATGGCGACGGCAAAGTCGCCCCAGGGCGACTTCTTTACCCCATCGGCACCTGCCGGCCGTCACGACCGTCATGGTCCGTACGACCCAACGCGGGCTCAACCGCGTGGCTGGTTCGCCGCAGGCTGCTGGCGTCGACACGCCGGGGCAGGGCGACGACCTACGGCGTGGGATTCGCCGGTGGCGCGTCTTCGTGATTGACGTCACCAAGGGCCACGGCGTCGGCGATCCGGTCGGCCGCAGGCCCGAGGAGGATCTCCCGCTTCTCGAAGAGCGCCTCGGGATCCTGGTCGAGCATCCGGATTCGACGCTTGCGGAACGAGAAGAACGCGATCACCGCCAGGGCGATTGCCGCCAGGGCGATCACCGCCGCCGTGAGGCCCCGCTCGGCCGATTGGATCAGGCTCGTGATCCGGTCGCCGAAGACGTAGGCCAGCCCGAAGAAGCCGCTGATCACGACCGACGCACAGATGAAGTCCGCCAGCAGAAACCAGCGATACTTCACCCGCAGCATCCCCGCCGTGAGATAGAAGGGGCTGCGGAGGCCGACGAGGAACCGGGCTACGAAGAAGGCCATGATCCCGTGCTTCTTGATCAGATCCTCGATCGTCTTCTCCCGTTCGGGCGTGAGAAAGCCCGACCACCACGGATGATCCTTGAGGATCCGGGCCCCGAAGAACCGGCCGATGGCGTACATCAGGCTGTCACCGAGCAGGGCGCCGACCAAGCAGGCCGGCAGCGCGTAGTACCACTTCAGCGCCGCGGCCTTGCTCGCCAACCCCGCGGCGACGATCGGCACCTCTTCCGGGATCGGCAGGCCGATGCCCGTGAGCGTGAGGAAGAGAATGATGCCCAGATAAGAACCCCGCTCGATCCAGTCGAACATGATGGATGCGGCGTGCGGCGGGGTGGATGGTCGGACGGAATCCGGCCAATGGGCGGAACAGAGGACGTCGGCGGGAGTGTACCGCGCCCCGGCGGGCCTGGTCAGGACGGATTTGGGGCCGCGGCGGCCCCCACGACGCGCTCGACCTGCAGGCCTGGCTCAGCCTCGATCTCAATTGCGCGGTCATTGAGATTGGCGACGATCAACCGCGTGCCCCCGCTGGCCCCGGGCAGCACGAGCACCGCAGCCGTTGCTCCCCCGGGCGGGGCGATCGTCGACAGCCCGGCTGAACCGAGCACGTAGAGCGCCGTCGCCAGTGCGTCGGCGTCGGCGGCCGATTCAGTGATCACTGTGGCGGAGATCACACCCTCTGCGGGGAGGCCACTTCGCGGGTCGAGGATGTGGCCGAGTTTTCGGCCGCGGTCGATGAAGAACTGCGTGCCCGAACCGCTCGTGCCGAGTGCCTTGTCATCGAGCGTGATCGTGGCGAGCCGCCGTCCGGGCCGCAACGGATGCCGGAGGCCCACCCGCCAGCCGTGGCGGTCACCCACAGACGGCCCCTGCGTGCCCCGCGCGAGCACGCTGCTCTGCCCCCCGTGCACGAGCACGCTGGCCGCCCCGCGTCGCGCGAGGCCTGCGACCGCACGGTCGAGCGCCCAGCCCTTGCCAATGGCGCCGGGATTGATCTCGACGCCCGGCCGGAGAAACCGCACGCGGCGCCGGTCGACGTCGAACTCCACATGCTGCATGCCGGCGGCCGCGCGGGCAGCGGCGAGTGCGGCGTCGTCGGGCGTGCGGCCCTCGCGTCGCAGGAATCCCCAGGCCCGCACGAGCGACCCCGCGGCGAGGTCAAACGCCCCGCCCGTCAACTCCCAGAGTTCGCGACCGCGCACGAGCAGCGGCCACGCCTCCGGCGACACATCCACCCAGCCCACCGCCGCCGTCGCATTGATCCGCGAGAGCTCGCTGGTAGGCCGATAGATGCTGATCCGCTCCTCGATCTGGTCGATGAGATCGAGCGCGTCGACGGCCAGTTCGGTGTCATCCGCCACCTCGCCGGCGTTGAAAGCCACCTCGAAGCGACAGGCCATCGCCTCGCGGCCGACGACGAGCGTGTGGAGGTCGTCCGCCATCGGTGTGCTCACCTCACCGCGGCGCGAGGCCCCGGTCGAAGGCGTCCTGATCGCGGCGGAAGAGGGCAAGTTCGCTCTCAAACCGCTCCGGTGAAATGGTGTAGACCGCCTGCTCGTCGGTGTGCGAGTGGCAGTGGGCCACAAGCAGACGGTAGAGGAACTTGAAGAGCTGCCGGGGCACGCGGAGCGAACGCAGGCCGTCGATCAGCCGCCGCTGGTCGATCGCGGGATCGAAGAGCTGGGCGAGCGTGGCAGG
>QWPO01000050.1 GCA_003669255.1 Planctomycetota bacterium
GTCGGTAAACAGCTGCCGCGCCATCCGCAGGTTCTTGGTGGCAAGGCATGACCGGATCGCCTGCAGGTTGGCAACGTAGAGCCGCTGCTGGGCGATCGCCGCCGCCGCATCGGCCCGCGACTTCTCGCGTTCGGCGATCGCTCGCTCCGCCGTGGCCTCGCGGGCCCGGCGGTTCGCCTCCTGGCGTGCGAGATCAGCACGCATCGCGAAGATCGAGATGCCCACCACGCCGAGCACGACGACCGTCGCCACCGCCCCGGCCGCCATCGCCGCCAGCCGGTGTCGCCGGGCCAGGCGGACGAGGGAGTCGACGAGCCGCGGCGACTTGGCGGCGATCGGCTCGCCCCGGAGGTGCCGGCCCAGATCCTCTGCGAGTTCGGCGGCGTTCGAGTACCGCTGGCCGCGATCCTTCTCCATGCATTTCGTCACGATCGTGGCGAGGTCGCCGCGCAGCCGGTGATCCCAAGTGGAGAGCGACGGCGGGTCGGATTCGGTGATCAGGCGGGCGACCTCGTGGACGGGCCGCCGGTGAACGTCGTACGGGAGACTGCCCGCCAACAGCTCGTACAGCATGACGCCCAGCGCGTAGACATCGGCCCGGACGTCGAGGTCATCCACCACCCCGTCGAACTGCTCGGGGCACATGTACTGCAGCGTGCCCACGATGCTTCCATCGCCAGTCAGCATCGTGGTGAGCGACGGGTGCTGCTCCACGCTTCGGGCGACACCGAAATCGATGATCTTCGGCTGGCCGGTCGACCCCACCAGAATATTGCCCGGCTTCAGGTCACGGTGGATGATTCCCTTGTGATGGCCGTGGGCGACCGCGAGACAGGCTTCTCGGAAGAGGCTGACGCGGTCGCGAGTGGAGAGGGCGTGCTTGCTGGCGAAGGCGGTGATCGTCAGGGCATCGTCGATGTATTCCATCACGAAGTACGGGACCGTGCCGCCGGCCATGGCCTGCGTCCCGACGTAGTAGATCTGGGCGATACCGGGATGAGTCAGGCGGCCGAGGATCTGCGCCTCATACTCGAACCGCTTCATGGCCTTGGCAGACAACGCGCCCGAGCGGATGACTTTCACGGCGACCGTGCGGCAGGGTATCCCTTGGAGCGCCTCATACACCCGCCCCATGCCCCCTTCGCCGAGCAGGCCGACGATCGTCTGGTCACCGAGTCGCGTGCCGGGGGGGAGAGGGTCGTCACTCGGGACCGACCGGTCGAGGAACGCCGTCAGGCCGTTGAAACTCAACCCCGAGTGATCAGAGTCGTCGTCCGGGGCCGAGGCGTGGGATTCAAGTTCCGACATGGCATGCCCATCACGGACGACTGGCTTCCGCCGCTGTCAGGATAGGACATTCCAGCAGCCACCACCATCCATCGATCGCGTCCTCCGCCGGCCGTCGTGGAGGGATTGGACGATGGTGGCATAGGCTTGAGGTCGGTCGTGTCGTCGTCCATCCTTCCAGCAGCATGAGGGTTTTTCACGATGCCGTCTATTCGCGCCTTCTGCGTCGCCGCCGCCCTGCTTTCGCCCACCGCCCTTGCCGAAGAGGTTCCTGTCTGGTTCGGCAACAACACGAAGCCGAAGACGGCGTCGGAGGGCATCTATGTAGCGAAGTTCGATACCGTCACCGGCGCCATCACGAAGCCGGTGCTCGCCGGCGTTGCGAAGAACCCCACGTTCCTGGCGTTCCACCCTCGGCTCCCGGTGCTCTACGCGACCTCTGAGATCACGGGTGCCGATGGCAAGCCGGCTGGTGCGGTCGAGGCCTTCGCAATCGATGAGGCGACTGGGTCCCTGGAGTCGCGTGGTGCGGAGTCGACGGGCGGCACCGGGCCATGCCATGTGACCGTCGATCGTGAAGGCAAGGTCGTCCTCGCAGCCAACTATTCGGGCGGGAACGTGGCCTGCCTCGGACTCGCCGAGGACGGCCGGCTCAAGCCGCTGGCCTCCGCGGATGGTGCCGGCGGCTTCGTGCAGCATGACTATGACCGTGCCGGCGAGGAGGGGATCAATCCGAAGCGTCAGGACAAGCCCCATGCCCACTCGGTCGATGTCTCACCCGATGGCACGATCGTCGTGGTCTGTGACCTTGGCCTGGATCGGGTCTTCCTTCACGGCCTCGACCGTGAACGGGCGACGCTCGCGCCGCGGCGGTCGGCGAAACTGAAGACCGGTGCCGGCCCGCGGCACTTCGCCCTTCATCCCGATGGTCACCGGGCATGGTGTGTCAACGAGCTCGACCTGACAGTCACCGCCTTCACCTACGATGCCGCTCGAGGTGAACTCCGCGCTGGCGAGACCGTCTCCACGCTCCCGCCCAGCGTCACGGACCGCACCGGCTTTTCCTGCGCCGAGATCGCGGTCCATCCGAACGGCAAGTTCCTCTACGCCAGCAACCGCGGCCACGACTCGATCGTGATGTTTCGGATCGTCGGCGATACGAACACTCTCGAGTTCCTCGGTGTCGAGCCAACCCTGGCGAAGACGCCCCGGCACTTCGCGATCGCCCCAGGTGGAAAGTTTCTTCTGGCGGGAGGCCAGGCATCGAACAACGTCACGGTGTTCGCCATCGACGACGAGACGGGCCGGCTGACGTTCATGGGAACCTCGGTCGAGGTCCCAAGCCCGATGTGCGTGGCGTTTCGGCCGTGAACCCGTCATCCGGGCTCCCGCCGTTCGGCACTGGCAAAACAACGTTTTCGGGCTATTCTCTCACGTGTCCTGAAAAGGGTCCAAGGGCTGCGGGCGGCCTCGTGGGCTTTCCCTCTCGCCTCCATGACCGTGGGCGACGAACTGCCTACGATGGTGGCTCAGGTGGTTGGCGGGTTGAACCCTCAGACGAGGTACGCGATGTGGAATGAACTCGGGCGAACAGGGTCATCGTCTTCGTCGTGGGGACCCGGCTGGATCGTTGCCGCCCTGACGCTCCTCGTTCCCTTTGTCGTGGTTCCCTTTGTCGTGCCGGCAGCAGCCGTCTGTCAGGAGCGTGCCACTGCCGTGGCTGATGCCGCCCCCGCTGCCGTGGTCGAGGCGATCCGGTCCGCCGCGACGGCCTATCGGGAGGCGGTGTCCAAGGGAGACGCCGACGCCATCCGCAGCGCATGGACCGCAGACGGCGACGTCGTCGACGGCTGGGGAAACCGCTTCGAGGCCCAAGCGTCAGGCGTCCTCACCGGCAGCCCTACCGCTGGTCCGCGGCCCGAGTTTCACGTTGGCGAGACGCGGCTGCGACTGATCTCGGCCGACGTGGCCTTGGAGGACGGTTCGGTCGACGTCACCCTTCCGGGCATGACGACCCCTATCGAGGGTTGGTTCTCGGCGATCTGGGTTCGACGTGGCGACGCCTGGAAACTCGCCGGCCTGCGTGAGTCGGAGCGTCCAGTTTCCACCGATGGCAGCATGCTGAATGATCTTGAGTGGATGGTCGGCGACTGGAGCCTCGTTGCCGAGGCAGAGAACCAGAAAGCTCCCGCGGCCGCCGCTGACATGTCGGTCCGCTGGGACGCCGGCCGCAGCTTCCTGATCCGCGAAGCTCGGATTCCAAACCTGACCGGAGGCGACGACTCGCCGCAGATGATCGACGTGCACCAGCGGATTGGCTGGGATCCGATCGTCAGGCGGATCCGTTCCTGGAGTTTTGCCAGTGATGGCAGCCGCGGCGAGGCGACGTGGTTCCGCGATGGCGACTCGTGGGTCGCTCTGCTGACCATGATCCTGCCCGATGGCCGGCAGCGGACCTCGGTGAACATCTACTCGTACGACGGAAAAGAGCGGTGCGTCTGGCGGACCCTGCCCGAGGGGCTTGAGTCGGATTCAGGCCTGCCGCCGCGTGTGACGTGGATCCGGAAGCCCAGGAGCAGCGCCCCATGAGCCGTGTATCTTCAATCTCCTTCCGGATGGGTCTGCAACAGTCTCTGGCGCGGGCGGTATGGTCAGCCCTGGTCCTGATCGGCTTCGTCGCCAGCATGCTGCTCCCGACGCCGGGTTCCGCCTCCCACGCCGCAGAGTCGACCGTCATCGACGACGATGGCGACATGGCCCGCAAGGCCGACATCATGCATGGCTCGCAGTGGCAACAGGCGATCGCCGAACTGGGCGAGTGGCTTTCCACGCAAAACGTCTATTCGCCAAGTGAAGTCCGACGGATCAAGATGCAGTTCAACGATCGCGTGGACGGCATGACATCGTATGAACTCGAGTATCTGCTCGACTCGATCACGGCGAAGCTGAAACTGCTCGAGACGCCGGAAGCCCGGGATGCGAAGGCGTGGCTCGGCGAGTACCTGTCGGCGATGTCTGATGGCCGGCGGGCCCAGGAACTGCGCGAGGTTCCGAATCTGCTCACCATGAACGCGGCTCAACTCTGGCAAGAGATCCAGCGAATCGATGCCAAGCGGTCGGCCTTGCGGCAGCGGCAGCAAGGCGTCGAGGCCCGTCAGGGGGCGATGGCTGAACGCGCCGCGGCCGGCCGTCGGGCGACGTCGGCGGCTTCCCGCGAGGCTGCCGCCCGCGCCCGAGCGGCGCCGTCGCATTCACCCTATCGAGCCGGGGGTGGATCGCCCCCCTTCTCCGATATCGCTCCGCGGAGGGCCTCGATAAGCGTGGGGGTTTTCGGAGCATGCGTCTCGTTCTGACGAAGCATGCCGCTGCCCGCCGTGTAGCCGCAGGTTGGTAACCTGCGGTGCCGAACTGGCTCACCCGATTCGTGTGCAGGTTGGCAACCTGCACCTACGTGTTGGAAAGCAGTATTTCTAGATAACTTCTGGGCTCGGCGTTCGAACAGCCGAGTTCCCGCGCGAGGGATTCGATCCGAGCCGCCGCGGCGGCGATCCCGGAGGCGTCGGCCTGCAACTCCAGCTCCATGAAATCGCCGAGGTCCGCAACGCGGTCGAGCGCCACCTCGATTGCCGCGCCCTCCCACGCCACCGTCGCCAGTCGCCGTCGTTTCGCCACTTCGCGGACCCGCCGAAACCCGAGGGCCTCGAGCAGCTCGGTCCAGTGGTCAAGCATGGCCGGAACCGCTGACGGAGCCTCCGCAGCGGCCGGGACCGCTGCCAAAGCCAGCGGCAGTTCGATCTCGCGGCGGGTCTTCGCCGTCGCGTCAAGTCGCGGCCCCTTCCAAGTAATCGCCACGCCGGCTGCGGTGCTTCGCAGTCGCAGCGCTTCGTCGGTGACCGCAAAATCCCGGCTCGGATGGTTGAAGTAGCGATCGACCTGCTCGGCGGTGCCGTGCCACGACGCCCCGAGGCGGCCAAGCCGATCCTCGATCGCCTTCACATCGGCCACCGGATACTTCTGCTCGACTTCGTACACTTGATTGTTCCTCGCTGACTCCACGGCTCACGCCGTTCGGCTTCCTGATGCGAATGCTTGTGGATGGTTCACCGATGATAGCCCGCAGGTCGCTTGCCGCTGCGTTCCTCTCGATCGCGCTCCTTGCTCTTGGCTGCAAAGTGCCGCGACCGACGCACCCCGCCGAGGGCCGCGTGATGGGCTCCTTGCCGATCGTGTCGCTCGACGATGCGACGCTCCCAGTGCCGTCACTCACCGGCAAGGTGACGCTCCTCAACTTCTGGGGCACCTGGTGCCCCCCGTGCCGCAAGGAACTGCCCGGCCTCGTACGGATCTCACAGCGGCTCAACGAAGAACCGCGGTTCCAACTCATCGCGGTCTCCTGCGGCTCAGGGGGCGAGGACGCCAACCTTGCTCGCGAGACGACCTCCTTCCTCTCAGCGCGACAACTGCCGATCGCAGCCTGGGGATTCTCCGAGGCCGTCATCGCCACGCACTTTTCCTTGGCGTATGGACTCGAGGCCTTTCCGACCACGTACCTGATCGGCCCCGATGCCCGCGTGCGACGAGTCTGGACCGGCTATCGGTCAAGCGACGAGGCTGACATCGCGGCGGCGATCCTCGTCCTGCTCAAGGAGCAGGGACCGTGAGCCTCGCAAGCGCCGCCATCAGTTCGCGGGCGGCCCGCGGCGGGTCGGCAGCCCGCGTCACGGCCGAGGCGACCGCCACCCGCTTCACACCTAGCGACACGAGCGATTCAAGCCGCTCAGCGGTGATGCCCCCAATTGCGAAGGTGGGCAGTGACACCTCACCACAGACGGTTCGGAGGAACTCCGGGGGCGCGTGCTCGGCGAACGATTTCGTGGGCGACGTGAAGCAGGGCCCGATGCCGAGGTAGTCGGCGCCGTCGACGACGGCCGAGTGGGCTTCCGCGACGGTGTGCGCCGTGCGACCTACGAGCCGCTCCGGCCCGACGACTCGGCGGGTGAGCGGCACGGGCAGATCGTCGGCGCCCACATGAGCCCCGTCAGCCGTCAGGGCCGCCGCCACGTCCACGCGGTCGTTGACCACCACGATCGGCCGGCCCGCCTCGCCGCCGCGGCGGACGATCGCCAGCGCCGTTCGTACCCGTTCAGCGAGGAGCGGCAGGGGGAGCGATTTGTCGCGGACCTGAAACATCCGCACGCCCGCCTCGACGAGCGACTCCATGAGCCTCGCAAACGCGGCCGCCTCGTGGCCGCCATCGACGAGCACGCAGAGCGACACTCCCGCGAGCCGGTCGCTCGCCCGTACCGCGGTGGTCGCCGCTCGTTCCAGCGTGTAGACGCGATAGCGGAGCGATTCAAACTCGGCTGTGGCCTCGGTGGCAACGACGGCGGCGCATTCCTGCAGACTGCGAAGTGCCTGGGCCGCACGAGCCGCATTGGCGGCGACGAGGTCGGCCAGGCCGCTCCGGGAGAGGGCGGCCTCGGCCTCGAGCCCCGCCCCCACGTCGCCGATCACATCGCGGGCCGCCATCCGTCGCCAGAGCCCGTGCCGCGTGAGCACGCCGGCGAGATCGTGCCGCAGGTCCTTGGCCAGCCGGGTGAGGTGCTCGTCGTCGAGGCCGAACCGGAGAACGTCCTCCAGCACCCGCAGGGCCTCGCCGGCCCGGTTGGCCGAGGCGTCGATCGCCCGCCAGATACCGGTGGTGCTTCCCTGTCCGCCCAGTCCGCCAGATTCGCCAGCTGCCATGATTTTGCCCGTTGTACCGCGCCGCCGTCCGCCATGGTGCCTGGAGGCTTTGAGTTGGAGCTTGGAGTTGGAGAAAGCATGCCCGGTTCCTACACTCCCGCCCCCTCGAAACCCGTCCCCGACCGGCCTCATGCACGCCCTCCGCTATCTGACGCTCGTCTGGCCCGGCCTACCCTGGCTCTGGCTGCGCGGCAGCCTCTCCGGGCTGTTTTTGGCGATGGCGTTTGCGGTGTCGGTCGATATGGCGATCCTCGCCACTTTCGTCTGGCCGGGCCTGGTGGAACTCCCGTTCACGCTCGGCCTGTGGACAGCCGTGGCCGTGCTCTGGCTGATCTCAACCGTGTCGGCCGCGGCGGCTTTTCCGCCGGCGATCGCGGCTCCCCGTCGCGACGAGGCTGACGCGCTTTTCGCGCAGGCCCGCGACGCCTATCTCGCCCGCGACTGGGTTCAGACCGAGGCGCGGCTGCAGGATCTCCTCACGATCGCGCCGACCGACGGCGAGGCGCAGCTCCTCCATGCCTCGCTGCTGCGACGGACTGGCCGAACCGTCGATGCCAAAAAGGCCCTCGAGAAACTCGCCCGCAGTGACAGCGGGGCCCCGTGGCGGCACGAGATCGCCGCGGAACTCGACCGACTCGCCGATCCTTCCGAAAGGCACGCTGGCGAAGAGCCGGCCGTCCTGCCGCTCCGCGACGAGTCGGGCGGACAAAATCCACGGTCCGCCGCCGCGTGAGTGGAAAAAAGCCGGGGTTTTCCCGGGCCTGACGCCACCGGCCAGACTTTCCCGCCCGTCAGTCCTAGAATCCTCCGACGGGTTTGGCGTAAGGTTTGCTCCTTCAGAGAGGTCGGGGCGGCGGCTGCCGGAATGGCACGCCATCCCGCCTGCCCCCTCCTGTCCCCTTCAGGGGCCGAAAGCACCACAGGATCTGCCCATGTACGAGCGTTTCACGGATCGAGCCCGCAAGGTGATGCAGCTGGCCAACCAAGAGGCTCAGCGGTTCAACCACGAATACATCGGCACTGAGCACGTCCTCCTGGGGCTCATCAAGGAGGGCAGTGGCGTCGCTGCCAACGTCCTCAAAAACCTCGATATCGACCTGCGGAAGATCCGCATGGAGGTCGAGAAACTCGTTCAGAGCGGCCCCGACATGGTCACGATGGGCAAGCTCCCTCAGACCCCCCGGGCGAAGAAGGTCATCGAGTACTCGATGGAGGAGGCCCGCAACCTCAACCACAACTACGTCGGCACCGAACACATCCTTCTCGGTCTGCTGCGCGAGCAGGAGGGCGTTGCGGCCCAGGTGCTGATGAACCTCGGCCTCAAGCTCGAAGATGTCCGCGAGGAGGTGCTCAACCTCCTCGGCCACGGCATGGAAAACGAGGGGGGCGAGCGGGCCGGGATGGGCGGCCGACAGCCGGCCGGCGCCGGCGGCGGTAGCGGCGAGGGCAGCCCCAAGGCTGGCAAGAGCAAGACGCCCGCCCTCGACAGCTTCGGCCGCGACCTCACGGAACTCGCCCGGCAGGGCAAGCTCGACCCGGTCATCGGCCGCGAAAAGGAGATCGAGCGGGCGATCCAGATCCTCTGCCGCCGCACCAAGAACAACCCCGTACTCCTCGGCGAGGCGGGTGTTGGCAAGACGGCAATCGTCGAGGGCTTCGCCCAGCGGGTCATCGACGGCAACGTTCCCGAGTTGCTCGCCGACCGCCGGATCGTCGTGCTCGACCTCGCCATGATGGTCGCGGGCACGAAGTACCGCGGTCAGTTTGAGGAGCGGATCAAGGCGGTGATGAACGAGGTCCGCCGCGCCAAGAACACGA
>QWPO01000005.1 GCA_003669255.1 Planctomycetota bacterium
ATCGCCTATCCTTCTCGCTATGAAACCGACACTTCTGATCCTGGCCGCCGGCATGGGCAGCCGCTACGGCGGCCTCAAGCAGATCGACCCGATGGGCCCGTCGGGCGAAACGATCCTCGACTACTCCGTGTTCGACGCCGCCCGCGCCGGATTCGGCAAGGTGGTGTTTGTGATCCGGCCCGACTTTGAGCGGGACTTCCGCGACCGGGTGATGAGCCGGTTCGCGGGGCGAATCGCCACCGACTGCGTGTTTCAGACGCTCGACATGCTGCCTGCGGGGTTTACGGTTCCCGACGGTCGAACGAAGCCATGGGGCACAACGCATGCGGTGCTCTGTAGCCAGGCCGCCGTGCACGAGCCGTTCGCGATGATCAACGCCGACGACTTCTACGGCCGCGACTCGTTCGCCGTGCTCGGTCGGCAACTGGCGTCGTCGGCGATCGATTCATCGGCCTACTGCATGGTCGGCTTCACGCTCGAGAACACGCTCTCCGAGCACGGCACGGTGGCCAGAGGTGTCTGCCGAACCGACGGCAAGGGATTCCTCACCGATATCCGCGAGTTGCTTCAAGTGCGGCGGACGGCCGACGGCGCTGAAGATTCGGCCCCTGGCGGCGTCACGAAGCTCACCGGCAAGGAGCCGGTGTCGATGAACATGTGGGGCTTCACGCCGCACGTGTTCACGCAGATCGAAGAGTCCTTTCGAGAGTTCCTTGCCGCGCACGGCAATGAGCCGAAGAGCGAGTGCTACATTCCGATGACGGTCGGCGATCTTGTGAAGGCCCGGCGGGCGACCTGCGAGGTGCTCAGGACGAGCTCGAGTTGGTTCGGCGCTACCTACGCCGAGGACAAGCCGATCGTGCAGCGCAGCATCCGCGCCCTCGTGGATGCGGGTGAATACCCGGCCAACCTCTGGGGCTGACGGACCTACTGCCGGACCTACTGCCGGACCTACTGCCGGACTAGGACCCGTGAGCCCGGGCCGAGGATGTCGAGGAGTTCAGCGAGGTCGCGGACCGACACCACCAGGCTCGTCGCCGGGGAGTTGTCGCTCGCGATGCCGGGATCTTCCGCGGCCTCGATCACCAGGCCGTCTGCGAGCACGATCGAGGGCTTCGCACCAACGCTCGAGACCGCCCCGCCCACGGCCTGAATGTCGCGCCCTGCGCCACGGTGGACTTCCGCGACGGGAATCGAACTGCCGACACGAGCCAGGAACTGCCGACCGACGACCACCGGGAAACTGCCCGCGTAGTTACCACCAAGTTGCAGGCTGATCCGGCGTCGAGACACGCTCACCACCGCGTCGAATGGGCCGCGGATCACCTTGAGATGCTCGCCCGGGATGAGCCGCTCTGGATCGTCGACCCCGTTGATCTTTCCGAGTAGTTGCCACGAGATACCCAGCGACATGGCGATCGCGGGAAGCGTCTCGCCGGCCGCCGCGACGTGCGGCGGCAGGAGCAGGTCGTGCTGCGAGTAGATGACAGTTCCGGCCAACTGGCCGAGGAGGTCCTCAAGCCGCTGGCTCTCCTCGAGGCCGAGCGAAGGATCGTCGTACCAGATCGAGAGTGCGGCGAGAGCCTCGGCGTAGCGGCCCGCCGCGAGTTTCTCGTGGGCGTCGGCCCAGGCCGTCGCAAACGCGGCCGAAGACCCCGTGGCGGCCGACGAGGGAGGCGGCGCGACACCGCCTGGCACAAGCGAACTGGGTGCGGGAGGCGTGTTGGAGAGCGTGGCGTAGCGATCGGGCCGTTCGGCAGTTGCGGCAGGCGGCGTTAGCGAGGCGAGGGAATCCTGCGCCGGGGGTGGTGCCGACTCGGCGGTCAGGTAGGTGGGCGCGGCTGGTGGCATCCGTGCGGGTTCGGTCGCAGCGGCACCGATGGCGGCGCCGGCACCGGCCGCAGCCGCAGCAATCGCAGCGGTCTGAAGCGGCGCCGCGGGCGGTTCGGTCGGCATCGCAGGGGGCGGTGCCGTGGGCACGGCAGGTGGAGGGCTGAGGCTGGTTGCTGGAGGAACTGCGACCGACGGCGGCGGAGCGACGACCACTGCTGCCGGTGCCGGCGGGGGTGTTGTCGCGACGGGAAAGACGCTGGCAGGTGGTGCCGGTGCCGGGGCGGGAGTGGAAACTGGAACGGCGGTGGCCAATGGGATCGGGCTGGAGGTGGCCGACGGGGCGACCGCAGAGGGTGATGCCGCCGTGGCGGCAGGGGCCACCGCTGCGACTTCCACGGCAGGCGGAGTAAAGGACGGCGCTTCCGTGGTGGCCTGCGAGGCCGTCACCTCAGTCGCCGACGGCCCCTTCTGCACCACTGAGTAAGCACCGTAAAGGATCGTGCCGAAGAGCACGAGTACAACGAGCGGCTTGAGAGCCTCCATCGAGTCGGAATCGCGGTCCGAACGGCTGGAATGCCTGGGGCGGCTGGCCATGAAACTGCTTCCTCGGGGTGCGATGCCAGCATGTGGATGCTGGCATCGGTCGTCGCCAGCGGGCATGCCGGGGCGCAGACTGGCGGATAGTAGGAACCGCGCCGCGGCCCCGCCAGACCGCTTCACCCGTGGAAAACCAGGGCATGACGGTTATGCGGCGTGGCCTCATTCGGCCCAGGCGACGTATATTCAGGCTGTGCCCAAACGCAACTTCATCCTGCTCGTCGTGGTCTGCCTTTCCTGCCTCGCCGCCTACGCGGCCCGGGAGCAGGCCGCACCAGGCCGTCGCTTCGGCGAGGTGCTGTCGCTCGTCGAGTCGTCCTATTTCGAACGCGTCAACGAAGATGAACTCGTCGAAGCCGCCGTCGATGCGG
Organism: Planctomycetota bacterium; assembly: GCA_003669255.1. GTDB lineage: Bacteria > Planctomycetota > Planctomycetia > Pirellulales > UBA1268 > QWPN01. Next base: position 2,802 of record QWPO01000005.1, read on the forward strand.
CGCTCGGGAAGCTCGACGAACACTCTGCCTACATCCATGGTGACGTGCGCACCGACCTGGAGGCCACGCTCGATCAGAGGTTTGGCGGTGTCGGCCTGGAACTTTCTATTGACGAGCAGTTCCGCGTCCCCGTGGTCGCATCGCCGGTGGTGAACTCGCCCGCGTGGCGGGCGGGCGTCAGGGTGGGGGATCGGATCGAAGCGATCGACAACGAGCCCACGGTCGGCGTGCCACTTCGCGACATCGTGGCCCGCCTGCGCGGCCCGGTGGGCGAAAAACTGGTCGTGCAGATCGCCACGCCAACTGCTGATGTGGAGGCCACGCTTGATCCAGGTGCCGGTGCCCGTCACGAAGCCGAGCGGCGGGATGTCACGCTCGTTCGCGAGATGATCGAAACGCAGAGCGTCCTCGGCGATCGCCGCACGCCGGCGGGAGGCTGGGACTGGATGATCGAGGGTGTGCCGGGTGTCGGCTTTGTGCGGATCGCATCCTTCGGCGAACGAACAGCGTCAGAACTCTCAGCCGCTGTCGATGAGATTGCCGCGACGAACGACGTCCGCGGCGTCGTGATCGACCTGCGTGGCAATCCTGGCGGGCTGCTGACGGCGGCTGTGGAGGTCTGCGATCTTTTTCTCGACGAAGGTGTGATCGTGCATACCCGTGGTCGACGGTCGAGTGATACGGACAAGGCGACCACTCTCGACGCCAGACGGGCATCGGCCGGCTCAAAGCTTCCGGGTGTCCCGGCGGTGGTTCTTGTCGATGGACTCACCGCGAGTGCCGCGGAGATCGTTGCGGCCTGCCTGCAGGATGCGGGGCGGGCCAGGGTTGTTGGCAGCCGTACCTTTGGCAAGGGGACGGTGCAGTCGATCCTCCCGCTCTCCGACGACCGAGGCCTGCTCAAACTCACGACATCGGAATACCTCCGGCCGAGTCGTGCCCCCATTCACCGCCGTTCCGATGATGGCGACGACACCGTCTGGGGCGTGTCGCCCGACGCTGGTTATGAGGTGTCTCCCACCACCGAGGTGATCGCACGAGTGGCGTCGTGGCGACGGCTGCGCGATGCGGCGGGGCCGGTTCCGGCGGCGTTCGTGGCCCGAGGCCTGCCGAGAGACGTCGACCCGATTCTGGCTCGCGGTCTGGAAGCGTTAGTCGGCGATCTCGGCAACGAGAAAGAAACTTCCCGCAACGACGACCACGCCCCGCCTTCCGGCGAGTGATCGTGCCTTCTGCAGTGCCGCTGCGGGGTTCGCAGCTTCCTGGGGGGAGGGGAGTCCGGCCGACCGACACGCGGCTCGCAGTCGATCGAGCGGCACGGCGCGCGGGTTTTTGAGGTAGCGGGTGATGACCACGCGGTCGAACAGCCCGCGGACGGTGTGAAGCATTTTTTCCACCTGCTTGTCAGCGCTCGCCGCAAACACGAGCACCCGTGACGGATGACGGGCAAGCACGGGACGAATCGTTTCGACGAGCGACTCCATCGAGGCCACGTTGTGGGCCGCATCGACGATCACGAGCGGCGTGTGGGCTATCGTCTCGATCCTCGCCGGAAGCGTCGCCCGCGCGAGGCCGCGTGTGATCGCGGTGTCGGCCACGCTGATGCCACGGTCGCGAAGCCGCTCGGCCGCGACGATGGCGAGCGCAGCGTTCTCCGCCTGGTGACGGCCGGCGAGGGCGATCTCGTAACCACGGGTGGTTACGGCCCCGGGAATGTCCAGGTCGAACCCCGTGCCTGTAAGGGCATCGCCGTGCGGAGAATCGGAGTGATGATGCACGGTGAAGTCGCGGCCGAGTTGGAGGAGCGGCGCCCGTCGCCGTTTGGCGATCGTGGCGATCGTGCGGCGGGCGGACGGATGCGTGGCGCCGCACACGATCGGGCAGCCACGCTTGATGATTCCCCCCTTCTCCGTCGCGATCCTCGAGATCGTCGGCCCAAGGAGCTTCATGTGATCGAGGCTGATGCTCGTAATCACCGTGACGAGCGGCTGACACACGTTCGTGGCGTCGAGCCGGCCGCCGAGACCGGTCTCCAGCACGGCGACTCCGACTCCGGCTTCGGCGAAGTGGACGAAGGCGGCGGCGGTCATGACTTCGAACCAGGTTGGTCCGCAGCGGCCGCTCCGGGCGGCGGCGCGGTCGATCACCTCGACCTTCGGAATCACCGCCTCGAAGGCGGCCACGAATGCCTCCGGCGAGATCGGCTTGCCGTTCACCGCGATCCGTTCCTCGACCGTGTGCACGTGGGGCGAGAGATATCGCCCCACACGGTGGCCCGAATCCTCAAGGATCGAGCTCAGCATCGTCACCGTGGAGCCCTTGCCCTTGGTGCCAGCCACGTGGGCAACGGCGTATCGCAGGTGCGGATTGCCCAGTTCGCGGAGCAGTCGTCGCATCCGTCCCAGGCCGAAGGCAGCGGCGGGGTTACCGGTGGCCGGCACCCGTTCGTAGTTGATCCGGGAGTCGAGCCAGGCAAGCACCCGGTCGCGGTCGGCAGTACGGCGGTGCTGCGACGGTGGCTTTCGCATCTTGCGCAGATTACCCGAGGAGCGCGTGCCTGGGGCGTAGTAGGGGTCGAGGGGCGATGACGCTGGAAGAGTGGAGAGTTTAGTCGGGAGGTCGTCCTGGTGGGCGGGAAACAGGGATTGACGGTACCACCACGGTACTTGACCCTCTGCAGCCCTGGCCGACACCGGGTCGCGACGGTCGCGGCGAAGGTCGGGCCTAGTTTTCGACGCCGTGCCATGCACCCACGACTTCTCATCCGCCGTGCCGTCGCGAGCCTGGCGCTGCTCCTCTGGGCGTTTGGTGATGGTGGCGGTCTGGGGCTTGCACAAGACCCTGATTTCCATTCGGCGTCCGTCACCGATGCCGGCCCTGCTGTCATCGAACCGCCGCCGATGTATGTCGCCGATCCGCTCGCGGGAAACACGTTTGCCGCGATGCCTGTCGGAGTGGGCGACGGTCTCGCCAAATCCTGGCCGCGGTGGTTCGCCGGCGCCAGCGGTCTGGTGATGACCCGCACGCTGCCTGCGGGGAGCGCCACGATGCAGCCTCTCGGTGGCGTGCAACTCGCCACAGGTGACACGGGTGCGAACTGGCCCGGGGGCGTGGACCTTCATCTGGGCCGCTGGTTCGGCATGCGGCAGCAGCACGCGGTCGAGTTGATCTACTGGGGCGTCTACCAGTTAGGAGGCTCAGCAGGTGTGACGTCTTCCGACGCGATCGACGCGATTCCGCAAGCGCCCGGCGTGACGGTTGCCGGGCAGCCAGCCACGGCGTTCCTGACGAACCTCGCCGGGCAGCAGATCTCCCGCTCCGACGTGATCAACGACATCGAGATCAACTGGGTCTATTCGCTCTGGGATCGCCCGGAGTTCCTGCCCCGCGAGCGGGCTGTGAATCTGATGTGGCTGGCCGGATTTCGCTTCTTCCAGGTGGGTGATCAGTTGATACTCCAAAACGACACGGGAAACTCGTCGCTCGGCGACCTCGATTTCAACGTGGCCACGAACAACAACATCTACGGTGCCCAGGTGGGAGCCAAGTTCGACTGGCGGTTTCTTCCGGCACTGCGGCTGAACATCGTGCCGAAGTTCATGATTGGCGGCAACGCGATCACCAACACCAGCGGCCTGATGCAACCCGACGGCGCGTACGGCACGTTCACCGCCGACGGCAGCCCGGCGAAGGTCCATTCGACGCTCGGCGTGTTCTCGTGGCTTGGCTCCGTGGATACGGGTCTCGCCTGGGATGTGACCGATCACTGGACCCTCAGCCTCGGCTACCGCGTCGTTGGGGTCGGCAACATTGCGCAGGCGGACGGCCAGTGGCCCACGTCGATCACGTCCCCTGAGTCGCTCTCCGGGGTTGCGGCAGGGTCGAGCACGATCGTGCACGGTGGATTTGCGGGCTTCGAGGGGCGATACTGACGGGCATGAACGAACCAAAACCGCCGCAGTGCGCCGTTGATCTTGCCGCGAAGAAGTGCGTTCCCTGCGAGGGGGGCGTGCCGCGGTGTTCCACCGTCGAGGCAGAGTCGCAGATGGCGGCGATCCCCGATTGGCGGCTCACGCACGACGCCACGCGGATCCGCCGTGACTGGAAGCTGGCTGACTTTCGTTCGGCCATCAAGATGATCAACAATGTGGCCGCGCTTGCGGAGCGGGAACAGCATCACCCCGACCTCCACATCGAGGGCTACCGCAGGGTCTGGATCGAGATCTTCACCCACGCGGTCGGTGGACTGTCCGAGAACGACTTCATTCTCGCCGCCAAGATCGACGCCATCACCCCGCGGTGATCAGGATTCGGTCGAGGACAGCCACTTCCAGACATCGATCGGCCGATACTCGGCCATTTCGTGGAGGAGGTCGCCGGCCACGGCGCGGGTGCAGAGCATGCCACGGTGTTCGGGGCGGACGAACCGCTGATCGGCAAGCCGGTCGAGGAACGCGAGTAGCGGATCGAAGAAGCCCGCCACGTTGAGCAGCCCGAACGGCTTGTGGTGGAGTCCTAGTTGGCCCCAAGTCCAGATTTCGAAGAACTCCTCCAGCGTCCCGATGCCTCCGGGGAGCGCCACGAACCCGTCGGCGAGCTCTGCCATCATCGCCTTCCGCTCGTGCATCGAGGTGACCACGCGGAGTTCGGTGAGGCCGCGGTGCGCCACTTCCTTTTCGAGAAGCGATCTGGGGATGACGCCGATCACCTCGCCGCCGTGGGCGAGTGCCGCGTCGGCGACCGCGCCCATGAGGCCGATGCGACCACCGCCATAGACGAGCCGCGTTCCCTGAGACGCGAGCAATCGACCGACTTCCTCGGCTGCTGCCAAGAAGGCGTGGTCTATCCCAGGGCTAGAGCCGCAGAAGACGCAGAGCGAATCGAGATCAGGCATGGGTTACCGTGTTGGCGAAGTGAGCATGGACGGTGGCTTTATCGGCAGCGTGGCTTGGGCGCGATCACGCACCGTGAGATGGACTCCATTTATTGGACAGTCGGAGGCCCTTGTTGAAGGTGCAGCGAATGGTTTGGCGTCTGCGCCTCATTCACCAGCCGGTCAACGGTCGATCTGCCCAGTGCCTGGCCCCGCCAGAGGCACATCAGGGTGGCCGTGTGAAACCCCGCGATCACGAGGTTACTCACCACCACCGGGTTTGCGAGCGTCCCAACCGTCAGCGGCGTGATCACCTTGTAAAGAACCTGCACAAGCAGCAACGCTGCGACCGCCTTTGGCTCGCGGTGAACCAGCAGCAGGACCGAGACCAGTCCGATCGCCAGGTAGATCGAAAGCAGGATGGCGCGGGCTGGTGTCCCCTCGCCATACACCGATGCGGTCCACGAAGCATCCATCAGCAGGCCGGCACACACTGGCAGGAGAACGACCACGTTGATTATGAGCGACAGGACCACCATCAGCTGCATCACAAGCACTCCAAGAACTCCTTCGGCGACGGGCAAAGATCAATGGCTCGTTGTCCACGGGTCAGCAATCAACCACGACGATGCCCGCGAGTCCTTTGTACGACGGCGATCAATGGCTCGCGACCATGGGCTGTCCATGTCCCCAGACGCTATCGCAAGTCCATTGCGTCGCTTGGTTCCACGCCGGGTACTTTATCGGCCCATCACAAGGTCGATACCGGAGAAGATGGCTTCCATTTGTCGCCTTGGGATTTTGCCGACTCGCTCGGTCAACTGCCGTTTGTCGACGGTCACAAGTTGCGACACATTCGCGACGGAATCGCGGTCTAATCCAGTGTGCTTCGCATTGAGAAGCACATTGCCCGGGGCGACAGACCAGCGAAGGTTGCTTGTCAGAGCGACGCACACGACCGTCGCTATCTGGCTTTGGTTCAGTGGATCCGACTGCACCACGACCACCGGCCGACGATAGCCCGGGGCTGAGCCTATGGGTTCAGCCAGGTC
>QWPO01000191.1 GCA_003669255.1 Planctomycetota bacterium
GGCACGAGGGTGTCTGCCGCCGTCGACCGCACGACCTGCGAGTTCTTGGTGAGCGCGCCCGATTCGATTCGGCCGATGGCGATGCGGCCCACGTAATCCGACCAGCCCAGCGTGGTCACGAGCATCCGCAGTGGTGCCGTCTCATCGACGAGCGGGCCGGGGATCTTCTCCAGCACGAGGTCGAGGAGCGGCTGCATCGTGCCCTCGCGGACCGCCGGGTCGTGGGAGGCGTAGCCGCCGCGGCTCGAGGCATACACAAAGGGGAAGTCGGCTAGGTCGTCATCAGCGCCGAGTTCGAGGAACAGGCCGAGGATCTCGTCGAGCACCTCCAGCGGCCGGGCGTCGGGGCGATCGATCTTGTTGACCACCACCACGGGCCGCAGTCGGCACTCGAGCGCCTTGGAGAGTACGAACCGCGTCTGCGGCATCGGACCCTCGGCGGCATCGACGAGCACGAGGGCCCCGTCGGCCATCCGCAGCACCCGCTCCACCTCGCCGCCGAAGTCGGCGTGGCCGGGGGTGTCCATGATGTTGATCTTCGTACCCTTCCACTCCACCGCGATGTTCTTGGCGAGGATCGTGATGCCCCGCTCCTTCTCGAGATCGTTGGAGTCGAGCATCCGCTCCGAGAGCTGGCTGGCACGGAACTGGCCGCTCTGCTGCAGCAGGCAATCGACCAGCGTGGTCTTGCCGTGGTCAACGTGGGCGATGATCGCGATGTTGCGAATGTCGTCGCGGCGGGTGCCGGCGGGAGTCTGGACGTTGGGCGCGGAGGTCATGGTCGGGGGCCGCGGCGGCAAGCCGTCGGCAGTGGGGTGAGGCGGGAAGGCTGGCGGCGATTATTCGAAAAGCCCGCCAAACTGCCTAGCCAGATGCTGGCGGCTGGACGCGGCGGGCGGCAGGGCAGGAATGGAGACGGAGAAGAAGAAGTGGAGACGGAGGGGATCGAACCCTCAACCCCCGCCTTGCAAAGGCGGTGCTCTCCCAATTGAGCTACGTCCCCGGACTGTCAGGGCTGGCCCCGACCTCAAAATCGAATCGTCGAGGCTGGGACCCCGGACAAATAAAACCGACCTCCGGGGCTGGGACCCCGGACTCGAACTGCGCGCGCCAAGATTCGAACTTGGGACCTCTACCTTATCAGGGTAGCGCTCTAACCAACTGAGCTACGCGCGCGGCGTGCCGGCCTCGGCGGTGTGCCGTGGCGGGCGGCCCCGAGTGTAGGACGGGAAAAGGGGACTTCAAAGGGGCGGCTTTGCCACGGCACATTCCCCGGGGACCCGGAAAAAACGGCGCTGGCGCCGGGACGCGTTCCGGATAGTTTGCTGGTCTTCGGTCATCCGCGTCAGGAGTTTCCGTCATGCCGACCATTCGTTGCACGCCTCACGTCTTCGCCTTCCCCGCCTTGCTGGCCGTTGCCGCGGCCGCCGCCCCGGCTTTTGCGGCGCCCCCGTCGCCGGCCGATGCCCTCGCCCTCAAGCCCCGGCAGAAGGGGGTCGAGGTTGCGCAGCCCACCGAGGCAGAGGCCAAGCAGGCCACGATCAATCAGGAGAAGGAAGGGGGCGTGATGGCCCTCGTTGTTCGCGGCCCCTCTGGCGAGGTGCTGCGGGCGTTCGCCGACAGTGACGGCAACCGCGTCGTCGATCGCTGGAGCTACTACAAGGATGGCATGGAGGTGTATCGCGAACTCGACACCGACAAAGACACCAAGCCCGACCAGTATCGCTGGCTCGGCGGCGCGGGCGGCCGCTGGGGCGCCGACACCAATGCCGATGGCGTGATCGATGCCTGGACGGTGCTCTCGGCCGAGGAGGCCACCGCCGAGATTGTGAACGCGATCCGCGACCGCGATGCCGCCGCGTTTGTCCGGCTTCTGCCCACCAAGGCCGACCTCGAAGCTGCCGGTTTCGAGGGCGAGATGCTCACCGAACTGGTGGCCCGCATCACGGCCGCCCCGACGGCATTCGCCAAGGCGGCGGCGGAGCAGAAGGACATCGGGGCCGACGCCCGTTGGACGAGCATGCTCACACCGCAGGCCCCGGGCACGCTGCCCGCGGGGATGGCGGGCCTTACGAAAGACGTGTCGGCCTACGACAACGTCGTGGCCCTCGTGGAGAGCAAGCAGGGCAATGGGCAGGTGTTCGTCGGCTCACTCGTGAAGTGCGGCGATGCCTGGCGGCCCGTCGATGCCCCGCAACTGGCCGGCGGGATCGGCGAGGCGTTCAGCTTCCTCGCGCCGCGGGTGAACGTTCGCGGCGGGCCTGCGGGCGGCACTGGCGACGTGGCCGAGAATCTCAAGCCGCTGCTCGCCAAGCTTCGCGAGATCGAGGGCAAGATGCCGTCGGCCGATGTCGCGGCCCGCAAGGGGCTTGCCGCTGAGCAGATCGGCGTGCTCGAGCAGCTCGTCGCCGAGGCGGCCGACGCCGACAAGGGATTTTGGACGAACCAGCTGGTCGAGACGCTCGCGGCGTATGTGCAGGAGGGGCTCTTCCCCGACGGCATCGCCAAGCTCGAGCAGATCGCCGAGACCGTGAAGGGCGACGAGACGGCATCAGCCTTCATTTCGTTTCGGCTGATCCAGGCGAAGTATTCGGCGGGCATGGAGCAGCCGGGCGCCGACGGCGAGACGCTGCAGAAGACCTGGTTCGAAGACCTCAAGAGCTTCACCGAGACGTACCCCAAGGCGCCGGAGTCGGCCGAGGCCCTCCTGCAGCTGGCGTTCCGCGACGAGTTTGAAGGCCGCGACGCCGAGGCGGTCGAACGGTATGCCGCCATCGCGACCAACTTCCCCGACACCGCGCAGGCCAGGAAGGCGGCCGGCGCGGTTCGTCGGCTCGAGAGCGTGGGCAAGCCGCTCGCGCTCGCCGGGCCGACCGTCGATGGCAAGCAGGTGGCGGTCGGGTCGTTCAAGGGCGTGCCGGTGCTCGTGCACTACTGGTCCACCGACTGCGAACCGTGCAAGGTGGACCTCGCCCAGATTCGCGAACTGCAGGCCAAGTACGGCCCGAAGAAGTTCGCCGTGGTCGGCGTCGCGCTCGACGGCGACAAGGCGAAGCTCGTGAAGTTCCTGCAGGCGAAGCCGCTGCCGTGGCCGCAGCTCCACGAGCCGGGCGGGCTCGACAGCCGGCTCGCCGAGGAGTTTGGCGTGCTGGCTTTGCCCACGATGGTGTTGGTCGGGGCCGATGGCACCGTGATCGACCGCAACGCGTCGATCAACGGCCTGGAGAAGCGGCTCGACGAAATCATCGACAGTTCCGGCAAGTGAGCGGGTATGGGGAGCCCGGATCGCTCTCGCGATTGGGCTTCCTGAGGCGTGGGGCCGTTGCTACGGTTCGCGGCCCGTTGGCCCCGCGTGGAGGATGTCTGCATGCCCCTGCCCTGCCCCAGTCTCTTCGCCGTGTCGTTGAGTCCGTCGCTCTGCGCGATGGGCGCCGTGCAGGTGCTGTGCGTGGCGGCAGCGGGATTCTCGCGGATGGCCGAGGGCACGCGGTTCGAACGTGGCGGCCATCTGCTCTGCATGGCGGCCCTGGCCGTGATCGGCGGTCTCTGTGGCGTGGCGATTCAGCTCGGCCCTGATTCTGCGGCCGTCTGTGCCGGGACGCTGGCGGTGATGACCATGATCGCCGTGGCCGACTTCTCCAGCGAGAGCTGACCGCCAGCACTGGGCGGCCCACTTGCTTCTCCAGCTTGCCGGTCCTGCCGGCATGCGCCCGCTTTCCGCTGGAACCGGAAAAAAACTCCCCTTCGGTGCGACCCACAGCCGAAGAGTATCCGGCAGGGAGGGCTCGACTCGCCACCGCCATCGGCGATTTCGTGGCCTCCGCCAGATTCGAAGCCAAGGAGCGATCCATGTCGATTTCCAAGACCACGTTTCTGCTCGCCGCTCTCGCGTCAGCGTGCCTGACCACGGCGGGGCGTGCCGAGGATCTGGCGTCATCCGTCGCTGGAAACCTCCGCGACTCCGGCGCCCTGACCGGTTACCGCGTCAACGTGAAGAGCAAGTCGGGCACCGTCTGGCTCGAGGGCCGGGTGTCTGACGACCGGCAGCTCGCGGCAGCCGTGGGCATCGCCGAGACAACGCCTGGCGTGGAGCGGGTTGTGAATCGACTCGTGATCGACGGAGCGGCTGCTGGCGGGTCGCCTGGACAGGAGGGCGCCCTGTCAATGCCGTCGTCGGCCTGGGACACCGCCGGCGTTCAGCAGCCCGCGGCTCCGGCTCCGGCTCCGGCCAAGAAAAGCACGTTTGCATCGATGGCGAGCGGCCTGCTCTTTGCGGGCGGTTCCGCTGCCGACACCTCGACAAGCCAGGTGCAGCTCGTTCGCGGCACTGCCCCGAGCGGACAGCGACCGATGCCGATCGGTACGCCGACGGCCCGCCCGATGAATCCCCGCCAATACGATCCGCGTGCCCGCACGGCGATGCGGACGAACATGCAGGAGCCGATGACGCTCCCCGGCCCGGGCGGCTACGACTGCCCCGTGCAGGACGGCCAGATGGTGCCCGGCACGATGCGGTACAGCGAGGGCGGTCCGGCGGGCATGGGCGGCGGCCCCGGTGGAATGGGCGGGCCTGGCGGCATGGGACCGCAGGGTGGCATGGGTGCCCCCGGTGGCCCGATGCCGATGGGTGGCACCGGCGCCGGCATGCCGCCGGTTCCGATGCGGGGCGATGGCCCCAACATGCCCAACTACGCATGGCCGAGCTATGCCGCCTCCCCCAACTACGCGGCGGTTCAGTACCCGACGCAGTATTCGCCCACGGCGTGGCCGTACATCGGCCCGTTCTACCCCTATCCGCAAGTGCCGCTCGGCTGGCGGCGGGTTTCGCTCGAATGGGATGACGGCTGGTGGTGGCTCGACTTCGACGAGCGTCACATGCACAGCCACCACCGCTAGTCGGTTGGGCCCAACGACAACGAACATCGCATCGCTCCCCCGGGCTTCCCGGGGGAGCGATGTCGTTTTCCGGCCCCCTCCACCGCCTCCGCCCGGTCCCCCGAAACCCGCGCAACCGGAAAAATCCGCAAGTTCCCCGCCCGCAGAGTCGATACATCCGTCAGGACCCGTCGTCCCTTCGACTCGCCGCCAGGAGTGCCGCCCATGACCTCTCGCACACGCTTCCTTATGACGGCCCTGATTCTGGCCATCGGCGGTTCGACGCAGAGCGGCTGTTTCTGGCTCACCTCCCAGGGCCCCAACATCGGCCCTCTAGCGATCCCGATCCCGGTTCCGGTCGGCATCCAGAAGCAGAAGGAAGACCAGTTCTGGAACTACGAGCGATACGAGCGGGCGCCGGTGCTTGGCCCGCTGCAGCCTGGCGGCCCGTGTGAGGCGCTCGACGAGCCGAGCGACGACGAGGTGATGCGGGCCCTCGAGAAGGCCCGCCCCGTGCAGGGCAACTGGCCGTTCCTCTACGAGATCCAGCGCAACCACGTCCGCATCTCGAAGTGCAAGATCGCCGACTACGTCGACCCGCCGCGGCACATGCCGCTCGTGGGACCAGTGCAACTCCACCACGCCCACTACAAGTGCACGGTCTACTTCCAGGAAGTGACCCGCGTCGGCTGGCCGGTGCCGCACACGCTCGTCGACGAAGACTGCCAGGAAGTGCTCTACATCGACCACGACCACCTGCACATGGTGGGCGATGTCGACACGGGCTGCGACGCAAACTTCTAGTCGCGGCGGCCGGGCCGTAGCACATCCTTCCAACTGTGCAGAAGCCAACCAAGTAGCACAGGTTTTCAACCTGTGCCGAAGCCACCCGAGTAGCACAGGTTTTCAACCTGTGCCGAAGAGATGCTCAGGTTAAAAACCTGAGCTACGGCGGCACCTGCCCGTCATCCCGGTCATGCGGATCGTGACGGCTGGATGCTGGCCGACCACAGCATCGGCGAGCCGCTGCCGAACGTGCCGATGAAAGCTGGTGAGGCCCCGATGGAGTGGGGCCGGGCCTCGTCCCCTCGGCCGCACCGGCATGATGCCGATTTCGCCACGCGTTGTTCGGCCACTCGTCGCTGCCCTCGCGTGCGTCGCGATCGCCTGCGTCTCGCTGACCGCCACTGGGCAGCCGCCGCGGGCCTGGGCGGGAGCGACGGATCCGGCCCGTGAACCGCTTCGCGTTGCCTCGCAGCCGCCCGCCGCCGAAGGCGAAGACTCGGCCCCCGAACCGCCCCGCGACGGCCTGATCCCCACGGGGAACCTGCTCGCCACGATCCGCGACGGCGGGATCCTCATGATCCCGCTACTTGGCTGCTCGTTCCTGCTCGCGGTGTTTGGCATCGAGCGGGCCGTGAGCCTGCGGACCTCGCGCGTGGTGCCAAAGATCTTCGTCTCGCGGTTTGTCTCGCAGGTGGAGTCGGGCTCGCTTGGCCGCGGTCCCGCGCTTGATGCCTGCGAGGAAAACGGCAGCCCCGCGGCCCGCGTGTTTGCCGCCGCCGTCCGCCGCTGGGGCCGGCCCGCCGTCGAGATCGAGCAGGCGGCGATGGACGCCTGCGAGCGGGAACTCAATCACCTCCGCCGCTACCGCCGCGTGTTCAACGGCGTGGCCACGATCGGCCCCATGCTCGGGCTCTTGGGCACCGTGTTTGGTTTGATCCAATCGTTCAACGACGTTGCCTCTGCCGGCGCGATGGGCCGCCCCGACCTCCTGGCGAAGGGCTTCGGCGAGGCGCTGATCACGACCGCCATGGGGCTGCTCGTGGCGATTCCCGCGATGGTGCTCCACTCGTTCTTCACCGGCCGCATCGACCGGCTGGCCATCCGCCTCGACGAGGTCTGCCAGCAGGTCATCGACGCGATCTCGGAGGAGTCGCTGACCGAGGCGAAGGCGATCGGGGAGTCGCGGCGCCGGGCCGCGGGGTGAGCCATGCCGCTGGTGCGACTCGACGCCGAGGAAGATCCGGTGCCAAACCTGGCGCCGATGATCGACGTGATCCTCGTGCTCACGATCTTCTTCATGTGCGCCACGAAGTTTTCCACCGATGAGCGGCGGTTCGACCTCGACCTTCCCAAGGCCGGGGCGGCGGCGAGCACCGCCGAAGGGCGGCCTGAAGTGATTGAGGTGGAGTCGTCCGGGGGGCTCCGGTTTGCGGGCGAGGAGGTCGAGGCGGCGGCGCTCGTGGAGCGGCTCTCTGCGGCCCGGACCGCGCGGCCTGATCTCGCGGTGACGATCCGCGGCGAACGGGCCGTGCCGCATGGCCGCATGGCCGAGATCTACGAGGCCTGCCGCGCCGCGGGCGTGTCGCGGGTGGCGATCGCCGTGCAGGCGCGGCCCGACAGCCGCACGAGGTGACGTGTCGGCAATGAGCACCGCGGCGATCGTTTGGACGGGCGTGGCGGTCGCGGCGGCCGCCGGGCTCATCGTGGTCGTGCGAACCAGGTGGCTGCAGTCGCGCACGCTCGAGAAGTGCGTGGCTCTCTCGGTAGGGTTGCATGCCGTGCTCGCGATCGTATGTGCGTTTGTGGGGGGCTGGGCCCCGGCGTCGTGGGGCCGCCGCGACGAGGGGCGGATGACGATCGTGATGGCGGTGTCGGAGGAGCCGAGCGACGCCGCGGCCGTCGAGGGGGCAACCGGCGACCGCGACGCAGCCGATGGGCCGCTGGATCCACAGGTAGCCGCGACGGAACCGCTAGCTCCTGCCGACGAGCCGCCTCCGCCGCTCGTGCCGCTGGTTGCCGCGGCGGAAACGGTCGCCACGCCGCCCGACGACCATGTGCCGCTGCTCGATGTGCCGCCTTCCCCCGATGACTCGGCGGTCGCTAGCGACGCGCCGCCTGATCCGGTGGCCACCGCGCCATCTGGCGTGCCAGCGGCCCGCGCGATGCCGGCCACGTATGCTGATCGTGTGGGCGAGCGGAGGGCGGCCGCGGCGCTGTCTCGGGGTGGCTCGGAGGCCACGGAGCGAGCCGTGCAGGCGGGGCTTCGCTGGCTGGTGGCGGCCCAGTCGGCCGACGGTCGTTGGGAGGCGGCCCGTCACGGCGCGGGCATCGAGCGCACGGCCGAGGGCCGCGAACGGCGGGGCGTGGGCGGCCGCACCGACCACGGCGTCACCGGCCTGGCCCTGTTGGCGATGCTCGGCGCGGGCAACACGCATCGCGACGGTCCGCACGCATCCGCGGTGGACCGTGGCATTCGGTTTCTCGTGGGGCGACAGCGGGCCGACGGCTCGTTCGCCGGCGACGCCGAGTTTTTCGCGGCGCTCTATTGCCATGGGATGGCGACGATCGCGGTCGCCGAGTGCCTCGCGATGACGGGTGACGAGTCGCTGCGGCCCGCGGTGGAGCGCGGCGTGGCCCACACGTTGGCGATGCAGCATCCGACGACCGGCGGCTGGCGCTACGCCGCCGGCGACCGCGGCGACACGAGCCAGTGCGGCTGGCAGGTGATGGTGCTCGCGACAGCGCGCAACGCCGGCCTCGGTGGCTTCGATGCGGCGGAGGCGCGGGCGCGGGTGTTTCTGCAGAGCGTTGCCAGCGGCGCGGCGGGGGGCCTGGCGGCCTACCGTCTTGGCGAACGGCCGAGCATGGCGATGACGGCCGAGGCGCTCTACTGCAGGCTCGTGCTCGGCGCGTCGCCGGCCGCTCCGGCCACCGCAGAGGCCCTTTCAATGATCTCCTCGGCGCCGCCGACACCCGCCACCGCCAACGCCTACGCCTGGTACTACGCCACCGTGGCATCGTTTCA
>QWPO01000041.1 GCA_003669255.1 Planctomycetota bacterium
CCCAGGTAGCCGCCGGCGGCGTCGCTGGCGGCCTGCTCGCGGGCGAGCCTCTCGAGCGCCCGGGAGAGATCACCCGCGGCGATGTAGCGGTCGAACTCGATCTCCACGGCATGCTTCGCGGCTAGCTTGAGCCATTCGACCGCCGGCTGCGTGAGCCAGTCGCAGGTTTCCTGGTCGAGGGCGATATCGAGATCGCTGCCGATCGTCCGGGCGTCAGCGTCGTCGGTGAGCAGCGTTCCCTCGAACCGGAACCGCACCCAGCCCAGGGCGGGATCGTTGGTGAATCGGAAGGTGCAGCCGCCGTCGGTAAGGTAGTAGGCGTTGCGGGTGCCGTGAGAAGCCACGGCCCTTTGCATCCGCTCGAGCCTGACCCGGTAGACCGGCGAGGCGTCGAGCGGGATGTCGAACCGGGGCACGCTCCGCAGCGGCGTGCATTCAAAGGCGATCGTGACGGCTGGAGTCGTAGAGGCAACGCTCATGATGACGGCAGTGTATCGCGGACTGGGTCTGGCGGCAGCGGCCCTGGCCTGCGCGGGCTGCGGTCGTGACACCACCGTTCCTGGCCCGCCCGCCGCGGTGGACGCCGCCCCGGTGCGGGTCGCCGCCACCAGGCCGCTGATGGGCGTGGCCTGGACGATCACGGTCTACGCCCGCGACCCGGAGAGCGGTGAGCAGGCGGTCGCAGCCGGCTTCGCAGAGGCCGAGCGGCTCGAACGCATCCTCTCCGACTACAACCCGGAGAGTGAACTCTCGCAGCTCTCGGCGGCCGCCCCGACGCGGGAGCCCATCCGCGTAAGCGATGACCTCTGGGCCGTGCTCGACAGGGCCGACGAGATCCGTGGGCTCACCGATGGGGCTTTTGACATTACGGTCGGACCACTCACCACGCTCTGGCGACAGTCGCGGCGGTCTGGGTACCTGCCACGGCAAGACAAGCTCGTCGCCGCCCGCAGCGCCGTGGATGGGGCTGCGGTCCTGCTCGACCGCGAGGCCCGCACGGCGTCGCTGACGCGGCCCGGCATGCGGCTTGACCCGGGGGGCATCGGTATGGGCTACGCGGCTGACCGCGTGCTCACGGTGCTCGCCGGCCACGGCATCGCCTCGGCCATGGTCGACGCGTCGGGCGACGTGGCCGTCTCGGCGGCGCCCCCGGGAGCCGACGGCTGGCGGATTGAGGTGGCCCCGATGCCGGGCGACCGAGCCGGCCAGGTGGTCGTGCTGGAGAACGCCGCGATCACCACCTCTGGCGACGCACGGCAGTTCGTCGAGATCGAGGGTCGACGGTGGAGCCACATCGTTGATCCACGAACAGGCCTTGGTGTCGCCGGGCCGGCGGCGGTCACGGTGATCGCCCCCGACTGCACGACGGCCGACGCGGTTGCCACGGCGGCGAGCGTGCTGGGGCACGAACGCGGCCCGGCCATGATCGCGAAGTTTCCAGGGGTCTCGGCCCGGTTCGTCTGGCGGGATGGAGAAGCCGTGAGCGACTCCGTGACCCCGGGTTGGCCCGACCGCTGATCGTCAGTTGCCCCGGCTTTCCCAGTCTGCCAGCACGCAGATTGAGTTTGACGATTGCTCCAAGTTTGCGGGTCGTGTGGGCCGATAGTTGATGTGCTGCCGCTGCGCCTCGGTGCACGCGGTGCGGACACGGAGTCGGGGGGCGACGTGTCGGGAAGTCGCCGCTTTCACCTGCGGCGATGTCCCCTTGGGCGCAGCGGCGGCATTTAGAGATTGGTTTCGACCACGAGACCGCCGGCCCCCGCCGGTGACCGCCGTGCAACGACTCGCAAAACAGCTCTGGGTAGCCGTCACGAGCCTCACGCTCGTCGCGAGCGGCTGTGCGCCGCGGCAGCCGTTCTACTTTTTTGAAGATGGCGATCTGTCGCACTACGTGGGGTCGATCCAGAAACTCGAGTATCCCGACAGCGACCAGCCACCACTCGATGAAGCGGCCGGAGCCGTCGACCCGCTGACGCTCTCGAACCCGAGCTTCGACAACATCTGGGAACTGTCGCTCGAAGAGGCGATCCGCACCTCGCTCGAGAACGGTAAGGTCCTCCGCAATCTCGGCGGCCGGTTCGCGAGCTTCGGCGGCCCCCGCCCGCAGACCGGCGAGCCGGCCGTGTCCCTGCTCACGGCCCCCGGGCAGACGCCGACCATCTACGACCCGGCGATCACCGAGACCGAGCCATTCCGCGGCGTCGAAGCCGCCCTGGCGCTGTTCGACGCCCAGCTCACCAGTTCGCTCACCTGGGAGCGACAGAACCGGCCGCAAAACGTCAATCCGACAGGGGCACTCATCTTCCAGCAGAAGTTGCTGGGCGACCAAGGCAACTGGACGTCGGGCATCCAGAAACGGAGCGCGACCGGTGCGACGTGGGGTTTCTCAAACTCCACCATCTACGACAACAACAACTCACCGATTCGTGAAATCCCTGCAACCTGGACGACCAACTACGATTTCTCGTTCAACCAGCCGCTCCTCCAGGGCGCCGGCGTCACGTACAACCGGATCGCCGGTCCGGACCCGTTCGATAACATCTTCGGCCGGCCGTTATTCCGCGGCGTGCTCCTCGCCCGGATCAACGCTGATATCTCCTTGGCCGACTTCGAGGCCGGTGTCCGCAACCTCATCAGCGACACCGAGCAGTCGTACTGGGAACTCTACTTCGCCTACCGCAACCTCGAGGCCCGTAAGGCGGGCCGTGACAGCTCACTCGAGGCCTGGCGGAAGGTCCACGCCCTCTACGTCGAGCAGTCGCGCGGCGGCGAGGCCGACAAGGAGGCCCAGGCCCGCGAGCAGTACTTCTTCTTCCGCAGCGAGGTGGAGCAGGCCCTCACCGACGTCTACCGCTGCGAAAACCGGCTGCGATACATGATGGGGATCTCGGCGAGCGACGGCCGGCTGATCCGCCCCGCCGATGAGCCGACGACGGCCCGGATCTCCTTCGATTGGCAGCAGTCGCTCGTCGAGGCCCTCTCGCGGTCGGCAGAGCTCCGCAAGCAGAAGTGGGTGATCAAAGAGCGGGAACTGGAACTGGTGGCCGCCAAGAATCTGATTCTGCCGCGGCTCGACATGGTGGGCCGCTGGCGGTTCCTCGGCATGGGTGAGCAGCTGATCAACCAGAACTACAACCCTTACAACGCCGACGGCGGAGCCAATCCAGACCCACTCGTCGGCACCGACGCCTACTCGACCCTGTTCAGCGGTCAGTTCCAGGAATGGCAGGCGGGGGCTCAGTTCCAGATGCCGCTCGGCTTCCGCCGAGAGTTGGCGACGGTTCGGCACTTCCAGCTGCAGCTCGCCCGCGAACGGGCCCGACTTCAAGACGAAGAGCTCGAGGCCTCGCACGCCCTCGTCGAGGCGGTTCGCAATGTCGACACCAACTTCGCCCTCGCCCAGACCAACTTCAATCGTCGCGTCGCCGCCGAGCGACAGGTGGAGGCCGTGCAGGCCGCCTACGACGCCAACACCGTCACCCTCGACCAGCTTCTCGACGCCCAGCGGCGGCGTGCCGAGGCGGAGAGCTCCTACTACCGATCGCTCGTCGACTACAACCGCTCGATCTCGCAGCTTCACTTCCGCAAGGGATCGTTGCTGGAATACAACGGCGTGTTCCTCGCCGAAGGACCGTGGCCAGGCAAGGCCTACTTCGACGCCCACCGTCGGGCCCGCCAGCGGGATGCAAGCCTCTACCTCGACTACGGCCACTCGCGGCCGGGCGTCTTCAGCCGCGGGGCGGTCTCGCAGAACTTCGCCGAACTCGGGGCCGATGCACCCGCCCAGCAGCTGCCGGCCCGCGACCCAGCCACCCGGGCCGAGCCCGTGCCGGCAAGCCTCCCCGCCGCCCCCGGCACCAAGCTGGAGCCAAAGGCTCCCGAACTCCTCCCCACGCCGGCCGCCTGAGAATCAGGACCATCCTGGTCGTCAGGGAATCCGTCCATCCGAGGAGGCCTTCGCCGCCGCGGCCGGACGGCGCACCCACTGGGCGTAGGGCAGTGGTTCCGCCGCCGATGCCTCTTCAATCGCGTCGCCAAGGAGCACCTTCACCGCCCCGGCGAGCGGCACGGTCGTAGGCCCGAGCACGGGGCTATCGCCGACCACGGCGTCCGCCCGCAGTCCCGTGGCCGCGATCGCCTGCCGACGGCCGTCGCCACCGACAACGACGAGCGGCAGCCCGCCGAGGCTTGCCAGTGCCGCACGGAGGTGGGGCGGCGACTCGTCGGGGGTCGCGAGGCGAATGACCCGCGCGACGTCGCGGCGGGGGAGCGGCTTCACCTCGCCGGCCATGTCGAACCGGACGGTCTCGGCATCGATGCCGACAAGCCTGCCGCGGAGATAGTCGCCCCCCGCCATCCGCACCACGTGCGTGGGGGGAGAGGCTTGTTGTGTTCGCGGCACCGTGAGGAGCCGGGCGAGTTTCTGCTTGAGGATCGGTCGCACGCCGGCTGAGGAGAGTTCGAGGGCCCGCACGCTGTCGCCGGGGATCACCAGTTCGCCGCGATCGCCAGCACCGACCCGAACGGTCTGTTCATCCGCGCCGAGCACTTCACAGGCGAACGATTCGCCGGTGATCAGGTGCACCGTCGCCGGCCTCGGGGTCGACTGCCCGCCGAGCGTCTGCTGCACTGCAAGGGCGCGATCGAGCACATCCTTGGCGGCGGCGCCGGCAAGGTCATCTCGTCCCTGAAGATCGCGGACCAGCACGATCTCCTCGGTGCCGGCCTCCCGCGACACGCCAAGCCGCACCATCGACCCGACCGGGCCGACAAGGAGCAGTCTGACCGCGTCGGCCTTCGCCGTCGCGAGGTCGACGGGCTTGCCGGACGCCCCCTCCGCGATCGTCGCCACCCGCTCATCAATGCGGAGCCTGCCATCGCGGGCCGCAGGGCCATCCGCGATCATGTCGACGACGGTCCAGTCGCCGGAGCGGCCCTGACGCGAGAGCGCGATGCCTGGTCCGCCGACGACATCGAGTCCGACGTAATCGATCGATGCAGAGGCGGCCGTGTTGGCGAAGGCCACGGGCCGCGTCGCGCCGAGCGGCTGCCAGGCGAGTTGGCCATCCGCGTCTGCTGCAAGGCAGCCGAGCAGCCGTGCCGCGCCCGACGTCAGGAGCCCGACGCGGCCGGGGAGGCCGGGGAGCCGCGGCGGCGCCGTGGCGGCCTCGCCGTCCTGCAGCACCGCCGCGGCGACAAACTCGATCGGCTCGGCAAACATCTCCGCCGCGACGCAGACCACCGCGGGATCGCCCGTCTCGATCACACGACCGGGTAACCGGCCGCCATGCACCAGTTCGATCGGTGCCGCCGAGTCGCCGGCTGCCGGGATGGTCAACCCGACGATGATCGCCAGGCACGCCCACAGAGTGCGGCACGCGCCGAAGGTCATGGCCGCACGGGCCTCGGTCGACCATCGCGCGGCGCGGCAGCGTCTTCACCGGAATCGAGGATGCCCTGCTGCTCGATCCACGACCGCATCGACTTGCCTTGGTTCATGAGCAGTGCCAGCGTCCGCCACTGCCGCTCGCTCGTCGCCTTCTGGAGCCGCCCCTGATCGACCCCGGAGAGAACCATGTAGACAAGGTTCAGTTGCAGATGGGCATTCTCCTGCTCGGGCGAGAGTTCATCGAGGCGTAAGGCCGGCTCATTCCGCAGCAGCGCCTCCGCGATGAGGTCGTGCTGGGCCTGGGTCAGCCCCAGCATGTCATCCATCTTGGAGAGCGTCGAGACGACCATCGTCCGCCAGCGAAACGACCGGCGTGCCTTGATCTCCGCATCGATGCCCGCCACCTGGTCGTCATCGAGCGTCGCGGGCAGTGCGGCAGCGAACAGCGATCCTGAGTCGAACAACCGCCGCAGGAACTGCCGACACTCCTGCACGTCCTGCTGGAACTGGTGCCACTTCTTCTGGCCTTCCTGGTCGTTGAGGTTCACCCTGACGCCGGCATACTTCGCGCGAGTGGCGTCAACGACGGCGGCAAACCGACGGATGTCCGACTCCATCGCCAGGCGGAGCTTCCGACGCTGGGCATCGGTCAGGTCGCATGACGCGGCGATCCGCTCAAGCCGCTTCTCGCCGAGGACTCGGGCCCGCGAGAACGTGGGCGACTCGGGCGGCTGCTCCTCGGTGACGGCGATCCCGCCCGGGAGGATCATGCGGCGACCGTTGAGAATCAACTGCCCCTGCGGCATCACGATGTTCGCGTTGCCGCGCAGCACCCAGCCGTTGCCCTGCTGCTCGAAGAGGTTGGCATCGAAGTTGGTGCCAAGATCAATGAGGTGCTGCTGCTCTCCCTGGGCCTGCGGCGCGGGCGGCTCCTCGACGACGCGATCGTCCTCGGCCCACACCGGTATGCCGACGAGAACCAGCACCGCGCATTCCCAGCCCCGCCACATTCGTCTCATGGCGAGGCCCCCTGCGTCCACCAGTCATCCTCCTGGTGGAGTCCCTGGCCATCGAAGTTCCAGCCGACATGCCTGCCCACCACCGCCATGCCGGCGGCCTTGCGCCACTGAACCCACTCGTCCCGCTGGGCGTCATCGAGGTGCGGCTCGATGCAGCCGTTGGCGTAGTCGGGCGCAGGCCGGAAGTTATTGATCACCATGCCGGTGTCATCGAGTTCGCGGAGCCAGGCTTCTTCCCAGCGGGCCTCGAGGTCGCCCTCGATCGCCCGCCGCTGCACCGCCGAGAGGTCGAGTTGCCGGTCGAGCTTGGCGACGATCGCCACGCGGGCAGCCTCGGCACGGCGGGACATCCGCGACGCCTGCTCCCGGTTGTAGGAGGCAAACTGCTCGGCAGAGGCGTGCCGCTCGAGCGTCTGGGCGACGGGGAACTGGATACCTCGCCGGGCGTTGAAGGCCCGCCGCGGCTGGCCGCCCAGCATCTGCTGGGTTGCAAACTCCAGCGCCGTCTTCGTCACCGCCGCCTTGCCGGCCACGAGCACCTCCCGCCGCGCGTCGGCTGGAAGATTCGGACAGGCTTGGCGGACCATCTCGAGCTCGGTTCGCAGCACAGGCTGAAAGAGCTGCTCGAGGTGCTTGGCCTGCTGACGAATCTGCTTCCGCTGCTGCCACAGCTGGGCCTGTGCCGGGTCCTTGGGCATCTCGCCGTCCTCGGCTTCGTCGGCAGGAATCGCCTGCTGCACGGCTTGGGGCTGAGGCGCGATCGCGTTGAACATCGCCCGCAGGCCGAGGCCGAGGAATCCGCCGGCGGGAGCCGCAGGCACAGGCTGCGGACCCTCTACGATCAGCGCCTGCGCCTGCAGGTCGATCACGAGCTCTTCGTTTTCATTACTGTCTGGCACGAACTCCTCAATGGCCTCATCGTTTGGCTGGACGATTTTTTCCTGATCACCCATCGCGGCCGATGCGATCACCGCTGCGGCGATCGCCACCGCGAAACTCGTGCGCCATCGAGGCCTGCCTGCACGTCTCATCGTTCGTACACCGGAAGGAACTTGTAGTTGACCGCGAGCGACAACAGCGCCAGCGACGTGTCGACGGTGCCGCCGAATCCGCCGCCACGGCCGGCGAATCCCGCAAAGCTGCCATCCTTCGCCTGCATCGTCTTCATCTCCTTCACGAGTCCGGCATTCCACTTCTCCCACACGGCGACGTCGGCCTGAAAGAGCGCCTGGGCGCGGTAGTAGCGGGTGTACGTGGGGTAGCCCTCCGCGCCCGCCTGCTCGCTGCCGAGCGACCGGCCCTTCAGGTAGGTCGACGACTTCACATACTGGGGCAAGGCCTTCTGTCTCGCGATCGCCAACACCAGCACGCCGATGCTCGTCACCGCATCACTACCGCCACCGGGGCCGCCGGAGTAGCCAAGCTGGCCGTTGGGGCCGGTCATGGAGGCGTAGTACTTGATCGCCTTGTCGATCGTCTCGTCGGGCACCTCGATGCCGGCATTCCGCGCCCCGAGCAGGCCCATCAAGACCGCGCCGCTCACCGACGTGTCGGCGTCCTTGGCGTCGGGTGAATACCGCCAGGCACCGTGTGGATTGTTCCTCGCGCTGGTCACGGCGCACCGCACGGCGAGTTCGAGAGCCTGCCCGATCGGCCGACCCTTCTGGCCGCCGGCCGAGGCCTCCGTCCAGAGCGTGCGGTCGTCGACGGTGCCATAGGCCTCGGAGAGCGCGAGCATGCCGTAGCCGTGCTGGTACATGCTGTCGTGCCCCTGGCCTGAGCCGAGGAATCCCGTCTCGGCGTTCTGCGACAGGATCATGTTCCGCAGCGCCTTGCGGATCGGCACCCGGTAAGGTCCGTGGTTGGGATCCTCGCCCGAGGCGAGCAACGCCATCACCGCCATGCCGGTCACCCCGGGGCCGGCTTGGCCGTCCTTCCACGCGCCGCTCTCGTCCTGTGTCTTGATGAGGAACCGCAGCCCGGCGTCGTACATCTCGCGAACATCGCGGGGCACGGGATCACCGTAGCGAACTACCGGTCCCTGCGCCTGCACCCCTGCCGTCGCGAGGATGAGCACAAACACGCCGCAGAGGATCGAATGCCCGGGCATCAACGTCGCTCCTTCTCAAACTTGTTGAAGTAGGCGTCGAGGCCGGCGCGAAACTCCTCGGGCAACACCCGGCCGCTCGTGCCAGTGGCCTGATCCTTCTCGCCCCCCTCGCCGCGGCCGCTGCGATTGCCGCGGCCGG
>QWPO01000081.1 GCA_003669255.1 Planctomycetota bacterium
CGGCCCATCGTCTCGCAGAGGTAGTAGGCCCGCCCCGCCTCGGCGTCGTAGAGGAGATTGCGGATCTCGGCGGCGAGGGTGTCGACGGCAGTGAAATAGCCGAACGTGAAGTCGATCCCCATGTAATCGTTGTCGATCGTCTTGGGGAGATGGACGACCGGGATCTTCTTGGTGCCGGCAGGGAGCCGGTCCTGGCCATCGCGGCTGCCGGGCGCTCGGTGCGTAACGACGTGCTCGTGCTCTGCCACGGCGGCCCGATCGCGATGCCGGAGGATGCCGACTTCATCCTCCGGCGCTGCGACATCGAGGGGTTCTACGGCGCCAGTTCGATGGAGCGTCTGCCGACCGAAACGGCCATCAAGGCCCAGGTGCAGGATTTCACGAAACTCAGGCTCCCGCAGGGCCGCTCCCGCTGAGCCGGTCGGCGGGGCGGACCGCGGCGTCAGTCCGGCGTCGCTTCCCACCACCGCAGGTTCTCGATGCGGTCCACCTCCGCCTGCCAGTCGGTCCCCTCGTAGAACGACAGCCAGCCCTGGGCCCGGCTGGTGCCGCCGGCGGGACAATCGGGCAGGATCGGATCGGCGTGCAGACACGGCACCGGTGGATTCCCCCAGGCCCGGCCCAGCGGCTTCCAGGAGGTGATGAGCCAGCGATTCCCCTCGGGATTGCGGACCAGGGCATAGTCGCCGCGGAAGACCTTGTTGTCGTTGCTTCCCAGGGAAAACTCCGCCGCCCGGGCGAGCATCAGGCAGTGCTGCACCCGCACGTCGGCGAGCGGTTCGCCGGTGCCGTTTCGGAGCGCGAGTTCCATCCGGACGTGGTCGGACAGCGGCGTGATCGTGACGTCGAAGCGAATGCCGTTGGGCAACTCACGGACGCTCCTGAGCACGCCGTTTTCCAGCCGCTGCCATTCCTGGGCTGGCAGTTTCGTGTCTTGCAGATCCCAGAGCGTGGGGATGTGCGTATGGGCCAGGTAGATCAGCCCGAGATTGCAAAACACCGCCTCCGGCACGTCGGCCACGATGTAACTGCCGTCACTCCACGGTGGAAAGACGCTGAACTTGGTCTCCCGCTGCGGACCGATCGCGCCGTCGAGGAAGCCCCGGCGTGGGTGACGGCCTCCCGGATAGGGCATGATGGCCACCCGATTCGCGGGCCGCACCTGCCCCGGGTCGGTCTCGAGCAGGTCGTAGGTCTGCAGGCGTGCCCGAACCTCGTCGGGCGTCTTGCCGAGGACCCCGCTCATCTCGTCGACCGTGTAGCGATGCCAGACCGCCATGTTCTCCAGCCAGAATCGCTCGTCGGCCTCCAAGGCCGCAGGGCGTCGCTGCGAGACATCCTCGCCGGAGACCCGCGCCTGGATGTCCCGAAACGCGGCCCGGGCCTGGACGAACTCGGCCAGGGCCGCGGCAGGCAGGATCCCCCGCTGTTTCTCGAGCGACGTCTCCAGCTGCTCGACCAAATAGTCGATCTGCTGCCGCGCGGGGGCCAGCGGCTGCTCGGCCACGTCGAAGTGCCACACCCCGGTGTGGGCGAATCGTTTCCGCCCGTCGGGCTGGTCGGACCAGGTTCGCAGGGCCGCCCAGCACGACCGGGCGACGCCGTCCCCCGCGGCGCCCTGCCCGGCTGGTTCGGCCGCCCTCCCGTCGCCCCGCGGCCGGTCAAGGCGGAAAGAACCCGTTCCGGACCAGCGCCAGGCGCCCGCCTTCGTGCGCGTCGCCTCGGGTGTGACCGATGCTTCCACCTGCCCGTTGACGACGAGCTCGACGCGTGAGATCGGATCGGGGCTGACCACCTCGGCCGCCCAACGGTACTCCTTGGGATCGTCCGCACCGACCTCAAAAACGTGGCCGGGCCACTGGTCGCCGATCCGCGCCGTCAGCATCGGCCCGGTCGTGACGAACGATCGCCCGCGCCGCAGGCCGTCCAGCCAGGCCTCGAGGTCGAACCTGTCGCCGGTCTGCACGTACACGCGGCCATGCCCGAGCGGCACGGGGTGGACCCCCGACGCCGTGCCCGCCGTCGGGCTCATCCGGAAGCCGCAGTTCAACAGGGCGTAGTACATCTCGAACCCGAACTCGAGCCAGCCCCACTCGGTCAACTCGCCGGGAGACTCCTGCTCGAACTCCTTCCACGGCGGCAGGGCCTGACCGGGCTGTGTGAAGCCGAAGCGGGTGCGCCAGACGCTGTTGTTCGACAACTCGAAGAGGTCGACCTTCGCGACTGGAACCAGCATCAGCGACCAGGGCCAGTTGTGCTTGTCCAGATCCAGGAGCGCTCCCTCCCGCCGCGCCTGATCGACGATCGGCCCCACGGGCGGGACGGTCTGGGTGAACGGCGTGCGGTGGTTGAGGATGAACACGGCCCCGAGCGTGTGCCGCCGCGACCCGATCGAGAAAATTTCATACTCCGTATTCCGAGGCAGGATCACCTGTCGGTCATTGATCCAGATCGGGTCCGGGCCGCGATCCTCACGGGGCCCGAAGGGGGAGGGCCCCTGGGACCGCAGATCGGAAGGCTCCAGGTCGGGCGCCTTGGCGGACGAGGTCGTCCAGAAGGCGACCGGAAAGGCCACGTTCAGCTCTTCGGCCGCCATCACGTTGGGTAGTTCGGCGATGCGCCGATGGACGTGGGTCTCGCCCGAGTACCAGCCTTGGGAGGCCATGTCGCTGAAGCGCTGCAACGGGAAGGTCCGCTCGATCGGCGCCGGGTTCGGCTGCCCGGCGGGCGCCGACATTTCCCCGGCCGGCACCTCGAGTTGGGTGTGGAGCGGCAGGTATTCCTTGCCGCGCTCGATCACCACCTGATAGTCCCCGGGGGCCAGATCGACGGTGAAGGGGTGGGCCGAAACGGTCGTGTGCCGTTCGACCGACTGCGGCATGGGAACCCACGCCTCCGCATACGGCCACGCGGTGCCTTGATCGCTGGCCGAGCGGACGAACAGCCAGTTTCCCTCGGAGTCCTGCAGATAGACCCGGGCCGCGATCGGCTGCTTGGTGTCGGCATCCACGACCGAGCCGACGAACGGCACCGGAGCCGGCCGCGGCCGCTCTGCGGCGACCCGCGTTTCCCTGCAGCCCGCCGCGTGGATGAGCGGCAGCAGGATCATGATGATGGCGGATGTTCTCGGGGGCATGGCGTTCCTTCTGGGTTGGCCGCGGACCAGTCCGCGCAGCGGGACGATCGGCGCTGCCGTCGCCGACCGGGGGAGGCCTCACCGGCTCGGGTCCAGCAGCCCTTCATTGCGTTGCCACATAGCGACCTCGTTGGCCACCAGTTCGTCGTCGGTCAGGGGTCGATCGTAGACGAGGACCTGCGCGACACGACCCCGCAGGAACCCGCGGGTGAACGGCGGCAGGTGCGGGTCGTGGCTCCAGTACCGTGCCCCCACGGTCAACTCGTCGATCTGAATCGGCTCGGCGGGCCGCTCTCGTGTTCGCTGCGGCCGCCCGTTGATCCGCAGGGCGAGCCCCTCCGCGCCCGGCGCGCTCCGGAGCGTGACGATCAGGAACTGGCCCCACGCATGATCCTCCCGCATCAGGTTGACCACGCCTTGATACCCGGGGCCTTCGCTCATCATCGTCCGCCATGACTCGGTCGGCTCGGGCATCAGATCCAGGGCGAACCCGGTGCGAAAGTCATCCCGCCCGAGGGCGTTGCCGGAGAGCAGCCCCGGCCAGCCGCGATTGTGCTCGGGGGCGACCACCATCAGCGCCGTGAAGCCCGGGGTCTTCAGGTACCTGGGCGTGGCTGTCACGGAGTCGTCGACGCCGTCGAACTCGAGCCAGTTCCCCCGGGGAGTCGCCCGAAAGAGCGGCTGGGAGTCGAGCCGGCGCTGGCCGGCATGGGTCTTCCGGCCACTGGCATCGGGCCAGAGGCCGACGGCGGCTCCATCGACCAGTTCGGGCAGGCCGAGGGCGGAGCGGCCGGCGTTGATGCGCGAGGCATCCAGCCAGAGCCGGAGCCCTGCCTGGACCGGCAATCCCGGATCAGCCCACGTCTCCCGCGGAATAGTGGGCGTCCGATAGGCGCTGGAGTTCGGATTGCCGCCCGCCTCCACATAGGCCACGAGATCCCGCACCTGCGTCTCGTCCAGCGCGTCGAGCAGCCCGGCCGGCATCCACGACACGTCGGTCTTCCGCCGGGCCTCGATCTCGTCCAGGGCGACCCTTCGCAGCTGGTTCGGTTCCGCGGGATTGATGGCGACGAACACGTGGCCGTCCCGTTCATCCTTCACCAGGCCGTTGATCACCGTGCCGTCTTCCAGCTGCAGAATCTCGGTCCGATATCGCTCGTCGATGCTCGCGGAGGGCTCGACGATCGCCCGCAAGAGCGCCCCCGTGGGATCATCCGCTTCGGCCATCTTGACCCGGATGCGGGTCAAGTCGGGGCCGAGCCGCGGTGCCTCCAGTTCCTCGTCGGCCGCGACCTTCCCCGCGTCGGGCGAGGTCAGCACGTGGCATGTCGCACACGATGCCGTCTGAAACAGGTGCCTGCCGTTCTCGAACGAGGGGGGTGGCGCGGCACCGGCGTCGAGCCGCGCCAGGGCCTCGCGGAGCCGGTCGTACGTCCAGCCCCGTGCCGGCTGGGGCGCCGGGGGCTGTTCCAACTGCAATAGTTGCTCGGGGATCTCCACCGCCAGACCGCCCTCCGGGATCTCGAGGCCGGTCGTCCACAGGATGCCGTTGACCAACATCCGGCGAAACCGCGGATCGGCGAAGTTGTCGTGAAAATGCCCCAGCGTCGTCCCGAAGCTCCGGCCGCCGCCCTGGCGTTCGTGCACCCACGCCACCGTTTGGTCCTGACCCTTCACGCGGACCTTCGCCAGCGGGATCGCATCGGGATGGAACCGGAGATTCAGATAGAACTCGTCCCGCAGGAGATACCCTTCCCACCCGCGGCAGACCGGATGACGAGGATCCACCTGCTCGAGTGGCAGCCTGTCGACTGCCAGGCTGCTGAAGGCGAAGTTGAACCAGCCGCCGAGGATCGATTTGTACATCGCCCCGACTTCTTCTTCCGCCCCAGTCGCCCAATGAATCGCCGTCAGACCGACGCCGCGCTGCAGCAGTCGTTCGGCTTGTTCCCGATGACGTGGCGACAGCAGGAGATCGCCGGCCGGTCGCGAGTAGAAAACGACGCCATCGACGTCGTCGACGAGCGCCTGGTCTTTCGGCCAGTCCAGATCGGGGCAGACGGTCGCTTCGACGCCCGGCGTCTGGTTCAGCGTCGTCGCCAGCAGCCGGCACACGTCGGTGTACATGTGCGTGCCCCAGGAATGGTCGAGTTGCGTGGGGATCAGCAGAATCCGCTTGCGGGCCGCACGGGCCGCCGCCTTCCGCTGGCGGGTTTCGGCCGATTCGTGAAACTCGATCCACGAGAGCGATAGTTCGCCGCCGGCCCCTGCCTCCCGTCCATCCTGCGGTGGTTCGTACACCAGGAACAACGTGCTGAGGCCACTGGTCGGGGCGAGGGCGAGCGTGACCGGACGATAGTCGTCGGCCACTTCCCCGGTGCCGGAGGGCAACGAGAGCTCCGCCAGCACGCGACCGTCGGGAGCGTGCTGCCGCAGCGTCAACCGGCCGCTCCGTGTCGACCTGTGGTCGAGCCAGACCGTCACCCGGTCGATGTCCTCCAGTCGCAAGTCGTCCATCGCGAGCCAGCCGCGCGGCTCCAGACGGACGACCAGGCCCACGCCGCCTTCGAACACGTCGACCGTCCGGGCGGCGTGAAACCGATCCGCGAAGGCGGCCCGCTTCCTGCGGGCATGCAGCACGATGCGATCCTCGCCTCGCAGGGCGGGAATCGTCGAGCCCGCGGCAGCGGCCGGGACCGCGACGGCTGCCGACCGGGAGCCGTCGCCGGCCCCGACGCCGTCGTCGGTGTACTGGGCGACGAGCTCGACGACCGAGGGTTCCGAGCCGACGGGTGCCGTCGCCGGAAAGAAGCCGTGCCTGCCCGCCTGGTACTGGGTCGTGGTCTGGTTGGCCAATGACAGCACCCAGCGAACCATCTGCCGCGCCTCGTCGACCGTGTGCTGGGGATGCGGCGGCATGGGCTTGTCGCCCCACACACCAGCCCCCCCCGACACGATCTTGACCGCCAGTTGGCGCAGCGTCTCGTCGCCGGCCGCGTGGTATTTTCTCGCGATGGCTTCGTAGGCGGGACCGGCCGAGGCCGCCCGCGTGGTGTGGCAGGAGAAGCACGTCGTCCTGCGCATTAGCGCCAAGCCGGGATCGAGCGCCGCATCGCGTCCGCGTCGCGTCAGCGGTTCGAGGCTCGTCATCACACGCGCTGCAGGAATCGCGCCCCGGTGCGTCGCGTTGTCCTCGAGATCGTCCACATCGACACGATAGTGGATGGTTTGCCCCCAGTCGAAGAAGCTGCCGTGGAGGGGCGCGCGGATGGTGACCTGCGGCGGTTCGTTCCCGACCTGGATGGTCAGCTCGCGACGGTCCGTCGTCCGGGCCGGATCCGCGACCGTGACACGCACCCGCTGGGGCCCGCGTTCGGCGAGCGTGACGGCGACGGATGGCTCCCGGCTCTCCAGCGTCCGACCGCTCACCTCCCACTCGAACGCCAGCGGGTCGCCGTCGGGATCGACCGATGCGGAGGCATCGAGCCGCACGTGCAGCGGCTCACGCCCGGCCGCCGGGGATGCGGTCAGCCGCGCGAGCGGGGGGCGATTGCCGCGCCGATACACGATGCGGGAAATCTCGGCGTCACGGTTGTCCCCCCACTTGTCTCCGAACTCGATCACGAACAGGCTGCCATCGACGCCCACTTTCATGTCGATCGGCTTGCGAAACAATGTGTCGGGCATGAATGGCTCGATCCGCGCGACCGTGCCGCCGGCATCGAACTCGACCGTCTGAATCCAGTTCCGCGTCCAGTCGAAGATGAACCATCGCCCCTGGTAGTGATCCGGCAGATGTGGGCCCAGGGGGTCGGTGGGCCGATACCGATAGATCGGGCCGGCCATCGCGCTGCGCCCGCCGCTGCCCAGGGTCGGGAACCGCTCCGACGCGGTCGACGGATACCAGATCAAGGCCGGCTTCGGCGCGGGGAGCTCCCGCAGGCCGGTGTTGTTCGGCGAAGGATTGGTCGGCTGCTCGACCGCGAACAGTTCACCCGCCTGCCGGGTCGCGAAGTCGAACGTGCGATAGGCCTCGTTGGGACCGACGAACATGGGCCACCCGAAGTTGCCCGGCTCCGTCGTGCGGTTGAACTCGTCGTAGCCGTCGGGGCCGAGCCCCAGGGTGCCGGCGATATTCGGCCCCACATCGCCCCACAGCACGGCCCCCGTCGCGGGATCGACCGTCAGCCGAAATGGATTGCGGCAGCCCATCGCATAGATCTCGGGCCGCCCCTGCCGCTCGTCGGTGAACAGGTTGCCTGCCGGAATAGCGTAGGTCCCATCGGGCTGCGGACGAATCCGCAGGATCTTGCCCCGCAGGTCCTGGCTGTTCGCACTCGACCGCAAGGCGTCGAAGTTCTCGCGGCCGGGCCGCGCGTCGACGGGCAGCTCGGGAATCGGCGGGCAGTTGTCACCGGTGCCGAGCCACAGGTCTCCCTTGGCGTCCATGCACAATCCACCCCCCATGTGAATGGCCCCGGCCGTATCGATCGGATACTCGAGCAGCGTCGCCTCGGAGTCGAGGATCAGCCGCTCGTCACGGATCGTGAAGCGGCTCAGTCGCAGGGTGTCCGGCTTCGCCTGCGGGCAGAAGAAGAGATAAACCCAGCCCGTCTCGTCGCAGGCGTTGTCGGCGGCGATCCCCAACAACCCGACTTCGCCGAACACGGCAACCGGAATCTGCCCCACGGTCTCCACGGCCGGCGCCGGCTGCGTGGGTTCCCGGACCAGTCGAACCGTGCCGGATCGCTCGATGAAGATGAGCCGGCCATTCCCCAAGACCGTCATTTGTATCGGGTCGACACACCCGGTGACGACCGCCCGCTTCTCGAGCCGTGCGGGCTCGAACACCTCGGCGGCGGCGAGCGCGGGCGCCACGGCCAGCGCGAACATCGCCCACGACCGCCAGGTCGTCCGCGGTGCCGCAAGCCGACGGCGCAGCCCCGCGCCTCCCGCCTGCAACGCGTCCAGACGCGCACGCTTGCCGCCAGTTCGGGCTGGGAAACGATCCATGAAGTGTCCTTTGGCTGGTCGGGGCTGAAGGATAGCCCGGCCAATGGCACGTCCGCAACCGATTCCCAGCTGATGAGCGGCTCGTGAGCTGAGGGCGGGGTCTCCCTGGCCCCAAAAGTCGTTCCAGGAACGCAGGGCTTACCACTTGAAGTGGCGTTTTTCTTACCGTCGGCGC
>QWPO01000099.1 GCA_003669255.1 Planctomycetota bacterium
AACCTGCGGTGAACCCGCGTCGGTCATGCTGCCTGGTGCAGGTTGACAACCTGCACCTACGTTTCGGCAGTCTGAAAAACGGGGCTTCTACTCGCCGGGTTCGTCGATCACCACTTCGTCGAGCTCGGTGCCGTCGACGTCCTGCCGTAGCAGCATGTAGGCGGCGGTGGCGATCGCCCAGAAGTAGCCCCAGCCGAACGACGAGAGCAGGTGAGCCAGGCCGCGGCTCCAGAAGGCGATCGCCTTCACGCCAAAGCGCGAGGCCTCACCACCGACACCCGACAGGCCGTCGAGCACCGCCGCCGTGCGTTCGTGACCCATGCCAAAACTGGCCGCCCACATCGCGAGCGTGCCAGTGGCGTCGGCGAACAGGCTCGCCACCGCAATGGCGGGCACGGCGACGGCAAGCGCCACCAACGCGTAGAAGGCATAGTGCAGCGGCCGCTGGTAGAGGTAGGAAAACGACGTCGAGATCGCCTGAAAGCTGTCGCCCCGCTCCACACCCACCGCTGCCACCATCAGCGGCCAGCCAGCGACGACGCCAATGGCGAGAATCGCGAGCACCACCGCGCCAAGCAGCACGAGTGGCCACACGGCTCCCGCGAACGCCAGGCCCAGTTCCGTCCGCATGGCCAGTCCGAGCAAGGCACCAGGAATGCTCAAGGCGAGGATGCCAACCAACACGAAGAGGGCGGCATTGAACGCGGGCAGCCACTTCCGCGAGCCGTAGAGCGTCGCACCGACCGGTCCCGGCGCCTCTTCGCCAACCAACTTCAGTGCCACGTGCCGCGTGATGCCGGTGCCGAAGATCGACCAGACAAGCACAAACCAGGCAAGCCGCGCCGCGGCGCCGAGCAGTTGATGGCTGGTGGCCGACGGGCGAAAGGGAACGCTCACCATGGCGACGAGTTCCGCGAGAGGCCGCGGAAGCCGGAGGACGAGGTCGTGCAGCCAGGGGGTGGCCCCGCGGCTCGGAGCCAGTGGGGTCACGACATTGCCCTGTCCGTCAGGGAGGACGAGCCCGCCATCGACGGGAGCGGCACCGTCCACGAATCCCGTGGCGCCGGCGAGACCGAGTTGGTTGCAGGCCGACCAGCCGGCCCAGGTGGCCACCGCACCGAGTGCGGCGAGCAGGATCACTGTCGGCGAAAAGGCGGCTGCCGCCGCGCGAAACAGCAGCCACCAAGGCAGCGCATCGCTCCAGCGGATTTCGTGCACGATTGTGCCGGACGGGTTTGGACTTGTGGTCATGGGCAAGGGCTCCTCACGTGGGCCATCAGTCCCGAGACGAGATGGCGGGCGGAGTATATGCCGTGAGGGGCGACGGCGCCGCGTCCAGCCCGCTGCCACAAGCCGGGCGCACCAGAGACACGGGCGTCATGCCTCGGCTTCGGCCTCGTCGTCACCGTCCACGGGCCGTTTTGTCTCGGGGACCCCGTATGCCTCGTCGAGCCAGCGGCCCAGGTCGATGAGCCGACAGCGGTCGCTGCAAAAGGGCACCGTGGGCGTGGTCGAGAGGTCGACAGGCGCGTCACATACCGGACACTGAGGCATCGCTTAGCCCTCGCCCGAGCCAGACTTCGGCGGGCCGGAATCGGCCTTTTTGCCGCCGTCGCCCCCCGACGACTTCTTGTCGGCCTCAGCGCCCTTCTTGTAGGAGTCGCTGCGGTAGTCGGTCTTGTAGAACCCCGACCCCTTGAACACGATCGCCCCACCGGCACCGATCAGCCGCCGCAGCTTTTTCTTGCCGCACTCTGGGCAGGTCTTCTTCACTGAGTCGGTCATCGACTGAAACAGTTCGAACGCGTGCCCGCACCCGTCGCAAACGTAGTCGTACGTCGGCATCGCTCACGCTCCCTTTGCCACGATCACCTGGGCTGGGCGGACCACCCGATCGTGAAGCTTGTAGCCCCGACTGGCCGTGCCCACGATCGTGCCCTCCGCGACGCCCGCCACCTCCTGCTGGAGGATCGCGTCGTGGATGGCCGGGTCGAAGGACGTCCCGTCAGTCTCGATGGTCTGGCAGCCGTGGCTGCCGAGCAGTTTCTCAATCTGCTGGGCTGTCATCCGAAAGCCCGACCGCAGCGTCTCAACGTCGGCCGACTTTTCCGCGGCCTCGATCGCCCGCAGCACGTTGTCGAGCACCGGAAGCAGGTCGCGAAGAACGTCGATCTCGCGATATCGCTGGGCGTCTTCGTACTCGCGGCGGGACCTCTTCCGGAAGTTTTCCAGTTCGGCCTGCACGCGGAGCACCCGCTCCTGCAACTCCGCGACCTGGTTTTCGGGGCCGGCATCACGCACCTCGGAGGCGGTGGATGGCTCGATCCCCTCGACGGACTCTTCTTCGCTCATGATGCCTGCTCCTTACGCTGCTGCCCAGTCTCGGTGCCCTGGAAGTATTCGGCAAGCCGGCTGAAGAACGAAGACCGCCTGGGCGTCACGGCGGCCTGCTCCTCCTTCGCCAACTCGCGAAGGAGTTCCTCGGCTCTCGGCGAGAGCGTCTTCGGCACCTCAACCTCCACGTGCACGTGCAGGTCGCCCACGCCGCGGCCACGGACCTCGGGCATCCCGAGACCCCGCACGCGGATCACGTCGCCGCCCTGCGTGCCTCGCGCCACCTGCAGTGGCCTGGGCCCGTCCAACGTCGGCACGTCCACGGTGGCGCCCAGGGCCGCCTGCGTGAAGCTCACCGGCACCTCACAGTGCAGTTCGCGGCCGTCCCGGGCAAGGAACGGATGCTCCTCGATTTCGATCACGCAGTAGCAGTCGCCCGGCGGCCCACCGTTGCCCCCCGGTTCGCCCTCGCCGGCGAGTCGCACGCGGACGTCGCTGTCGACGCCGGCGGGGATCGTGACCCGTCGCTCCACCTGCTCCTCGGTGACCCCTTGGCCACTGCAGGCGGGGCACTTCTCGCGAATCACGCTGCCCGCCCCCCGGCACGCCGGGCAGGTGGTCTGGAGCCGAAACACGCCCGCCGACTGGATCACCTGGCCCTTGCCGCCGCAGTAGTCGCACGGCTGCGGTGCCGTGCCCTTCTTGGCTCCCGAGCCGTCGCACGTGCCACACATCTCGTGGCGGCCGAACGCCACTGTTTTGGTCACCCCGCGGGCCGCCTCAACGAGAGTCAGCGACACCTGGCAGAACACATCGCGGCCCTTGCGCGGTCGGGGGCCGCGCGACCGGCCGCCGAATGCGTCGCCGAAAATGCCCCCGCCAAACAGGTCGCCAAACGCGTCGAAGATGTCGGAGACGTCGTTGAACTCGTGCTGCCGGCCCCCCTGCAGGCCCGCGTGACCGTAGCGGTCGTACCGCGACCGGAGGTCGTTGTCCGACAGCACCTCGAAAGCCCGCGCCGCCTCCTTGAAGCGTGTCGCGGCCTCGTCGTTGCCCGGGTTCTTGTCCGGGTGGAACTTGACCGCGAGCTTCCGATACGCCTCGGTGATCTGAACGGAGGTCGCCCGCCGCTCGACACCGAGCACCTCGTAGTAGTCACGCTGATCAGCCATGTGGCGCACCCCGACACCCACGCAAAACGGTGGGCGAGTTGGAGGCTAGCCTCCGCGAACTCAACGGACCGAGCCTTCGATCTTCCGCTTCTTGGCCTCGTCCTTGTCGAGATTGGTGACAAGGGCCTCGGTGGTGAGCAGCAGTCCCGAGATGCTGGCGGCATTTGTCAGAGCCACGCGGACGACCTTCACCGGATCGATGATGCCCGCCTTGAGCATGTCGACGTACTCGCCCTTGTTGGCGTCGTAGCCGATGTTCACATCCTTCTGGGCCACCTCGTCGGCCACCACGGCGCCATCAATGCCGCCGTTCTCGGCGATCTGCCGAATCGGGGCCTCGAGAGCGTGGAGGATGATGTCGACGCCGATCTTCTCGTCGCCCTTGGCCTGCGAGCGGGCCTTCTCCACCGCCTCGCGGCAGCGGAGCAGGGCCACGCCGCCGCCCGGCACGATGCCCTCTTCGACGGCCGCCCGGGTGGCGTGGAGCGCGTCCTCGACGCGGGCCTTCTTCTGCTTCATCTCGGCTTCGGTGCCGGCGCCAACCGACACGATCGCCACGCCGCCGGTGAGCTTGGCGAGCCGCTCCGGGGGCTTCTCGCGGTCGTACTCGCTTTCGGTGTTCTCGATCTGTTGCCGGAGCTGCTGCACGCGGGCCTGCACGTCGGCCTGCTTGCCGGCGCCCTGCACGATCGTGGTCTCGCTCTTGTCAACCGTGATGCTCTTGGCTCTGCCGAGGTGCGACAGGTCGAGGCTCTCGAGCTTGAGGCCGAGGTCCTCGCTGATCAGCGTGCCGCCGGTGAGCGTGGCGATGTCGCCCAGCATCGCCTTGCGGCGGTCGCCGAAACCCGGGGCCTTCGAGGCACACACATTGAGCACGCCGCGGAGCTTGTTGACGACCAGCGCGGTCAGGGCGTCGCCATCAACGTCTTCGGCGATGATCAGGAGCGGCTTGCTCGCCTGTGCCACCTTCTCCAGCAAGGGGAGCAGATCACGGAGGTTCGAGATCTTCTTCTCGTGGATCAGGATCAGGGCGTCATCGAGCTGACACTCCATCTCGGCGGGCTTGTTCATGAAGTAGGGCGAGACGAAGCCCTTGTCGAACTGCATGCCGTCGACGAACCGCACCGTGGTCTCGGTCGTCTTGCCTTCCTCGACCGTGATCACGCCGTCCTTACCCACCTTCTGCAGGGCCTCGGCGAGCAGGTCGCCGATCGCCCGGTCGTTGTTGGCGCTGATGGCGCCGACCTGGGCGATCTCCTCCGGCCGTTCAACCTTGCGGGCCATTTCCATCAGCCGCTGCACGGCGGCAGCCACGCCCTTCTCGATGCCGCGGCGGACTGCCGTCGGGTTGGAGCCGGCGGCCACGTTGCGGGTGCCCTCCCGGAAGATCGCCCGGGCCAGCACGGTGGCGGTGGTGGTGCCGTCACCGGCGAGGTCCGAAGTCTTCGACGCCACCTCGTTGACGAGCTTGGCACCCATGTTCTCGAACGCATCCTCGAGGTCGACTTCCTTGCTGACGGTGACGCCGTCCTTGGTCACCGTCGGGCCGCCGTACGCCTTGTCGATGATGACGTTACGGCCGGTCGGACCCATGGTCACCGCCACGGCTCCGGCCAGCTTCTCCACGCCCTTGAGCAGTTTGGCGCGGGCGTTGTCGTCGAACATCAGTTGCTTGGGCACGGGTCGATCTCCTGGATGCTTTGAGAACTAGACGCTGTGAGATGCGTTCAAGAATGCTGAAAGGAATCGGACACGAATCAGGACAGGACCTTGGCGAGGATGTCGGTCTCGCGGAGGATTTTGACCTCGTGGCCGTCGACCTCGATGTCGCTGCCCGAGTACTTGCCGTAGATCACTTCGTCGCCGATCGAGAGGGCCGGGGCCGCCCGCTGGCCGTTCTCGAGGAGCTTGCCGGGGCCGATGGCCACGACATGCCCACGCTGCGGCTTCTCCTTGGCAGAATCCGGGAGCACGATGCCGCCGGCAGTCCGCTCCTCAGCCTCAACGGGCTCCACCACCACACGGTCGTCGAGCGGACGGATCTTCAAGTTCTTCGCTGCCATCTGATTGGTCTCCGATTCGAGGTGAAAAAAGTTCGAGTTGGTTCAGTTGGTTCCGGGTTCGGCGTGTCGCCGGGCGATCACATCATGCCGCCCATTCCACCCATGCCGCCCATCCCCATGCCACCCATGCCGCCCATGCCACCCATCCCGCCCATGCCACCGCCCATCCCGTGGTCGTGGCCGTCGCCAGCCGCCGGCTCCTCTTCCTTCGGGATCTCGGTGATCAGCGAGTCGGTGGTGAGCAGGAGGGCCGCCACGCTCGCCGCGTTTTGCAAAGCGGTGCGGACCACCTTCGCCGGGTCGATCACGCCCGCACTGACGAGGTCGCAATACTCGCCCTTGTCAGCGTCGTAGCCGTCGTTCTTGCCCTTCATCTGCCGGACGCGATTCACCACGACCGAGCCGTCGGTGCCCGCGT
The DNA here is from genome assembly GCA_003669255.1 of Planctomycetota bacterium. GTDB lineage: Bacteria > Planctomycetota > Planctomycetia > Pirellulales > UBA1268 > QWPN01. The sequence goes on from QWPO01000099.1 coordinate 5,988, forward strand.
TCTCGGCGATGGCCGTCAGGGGATACCGCAGCGCGTTCTTGACGATCGCCGCCCCCATCTTCTCGTCCCCTTCCAGGTCGAGCTTCTCGAGGGCCTTTTCACTGCGGAGCAGAGCCACGCCGCCGCCAGGGACAACGCCCTCGGCGAGGGCCGCCTGCACGGCGCTCTTGGCGTCGTCGATCAGGGCCTTCCGCTCCTTCATCTCGGTCTCAGTGGCGGCACCCACGTTGATCTGGGCCACCCCGCCGGCAAGCTTGGCGAGCCGCTCCTGCAGCTTCTCGCGGTCGTAGTCGCTCGTGGTCTTCGTGATCTCGTCGCGAATCTGGGCCACCCGGCCGTCGATGGCGGCCTTCGTACCGGCACCGCTCACGATCGTGGTGTTTTCAGCCTCCACGATCACCTTCTTGGCTCGACCAAGGTCGCTGAGCTTTACGGCATCGAGAGCGATGCCGAGATCCTTGAAGATTGCCTGACCGCCGGTCAGCGTGGCGATGTCGCCCAGCATGGCCTTGCGTCGGTCGCCGTAGCCGGGAGCCTTCACGGCCACCGACTGGACGATGCCGCGGAGTTTGTTGACGACCAGCGTGGCAAGCGCCTCGCCCTCCACGTCCTCGGCAATCAAAACAAGCGGCTTGCCGGCCTTGCTGATCGCCTCGAGCAGCGGCACCAGATTCTTGGCGCTCGAGATCTTCTCTTCGAAGAGCAGGATGTAGGGGTTCTCAAACTCGCAGACCTGGTTGTCGGTGTCAGTCACGAAGTGGGGCGACAGATAGCCGCGGTCGAACTGCATGCCTTCGACGACGTCGACGGTCGTCTCGGCCTGCTTGCCCTCCTCGACCGTGATCACGCCGTCTTTGCCAACTTTGAGAAAGGCCTCGGAGAGCACGTTGCCGATCGTTGGGTCGTTGTTGCCAGCAATCGTGGCAATCTGCATCAGTTCTTTCTTGTTCTTTTCATTGATCGGCGTGGCCATCGCCAGCACGGCCTTCGAGATCGCTTCGACCGCCTTGTGGATGCCACGCGAGAGAGCCATCGGGTCGGCCCCCGCCGCGATCATCTTGATGCCCTCGCGAAAAATCGCCTCGGCGAGGACGGTGGCCGTGGTGGTGCCATCGCCGGCCACGTCGTTGGTCTTGCTGGCGGCTTCCTTGACGAGTTGGGCGCCGAGGTTCTCGTACGGATCCTCAAGGTCGATGTCCTCGGCCACGGTCACGCCGTCCTTGGTGACCTTCGGCGAGCCCCAGCCCTTGTCGAGGACAGCGTTGCGGCCGCGGGGGCCGAGCGTGCTCTTTACGGCACGGGCGAGTTTGGACACGCCGGCGAGCAGCGGCTGACGGGCCTCGTCGTCGAACACCATCTGTTTGGCCACGGAAGACTCCTCTCGACTATGTGACGTTGGGGTCACGTTGTGGGTGACGGGTTTTGGCAGACCATCCTTGGGATGCCCCGAAAGAATGCAAGCCGCGTGCCACGGACGCGGCCGGCGCGGAACACCCCATGTTTTCAATGGTTTCGCACACGTCGGTCGGCGGGACCCCGGGGGCAGGTGCCGATTTGGCAGGGCTGGCGGCCCGGGGGGGCACACTCGGGATCGCAGACTTTTTCAGTCCCTGGTCGCGAATCCGCTAGTGGAGGGGATCGACGGCCGTGGCGTCGGCGCCGACGTCCCTACCATTGACCTGCAGGAGCACGCCCGCCGGCAGGGTCGGCTCAAACCGCCCCCGCCGCGGCCGGCCATCCGGCTCGCCGAGGTCGAGTTCCAGCGGCAGTGAGCCCGACACGACGAACCTTGTGCCGTCGAGGCGTGCGGTCACGTCGCGGCTGGCAAACTCGCGGCGGAAGGCCGTGAATGCCGCGTTGTCGAGCGACTCGCACAGTTCGAGGTCGAGGGCCAGGAGCGCTCCGCGGTCGGGTGTGCCCGCCGCAAACGTGGCCGTTAGTCGCTGCACGGGTTCGGAGCCGCCGTCGGCCACGAGCCGGAGCCCAAGAGGCCGCAGGTCGGGCTGGCCGACCGAGAGGAGTCGAATTCCGAGGGCGGTGCCGTCGCCGCCTCGGAGAAACACGGTTGAATCGGGGGGTAGTTCCGCACCAGCGGCAAGCGGCCCCTCCGCCGACCAGACGTCGCACTTCGTGGGAATGAGCAGATGAGCCTCGAGGCAAGAGAGCGACTGCGGATCGACACCAAACGCCGGCC
>QWPO01000080.1 GCA_003669255.1 Planctomycetota bacterium
TGCGGCGTCGTCGCCCTCCATGTCAAATAGCGTCGGCGGCCCGGGCTTCCGCGCTGCCTGGGCCGCGGCGGCCGGGCGTTTCTCCGGTGCCGGCGCCCCGCCACCCTTCACCACCCGCCCGAGCAGGCTCCGGAAGCCGAACTCGCGAAGCAGGCTGCCAAGTGCTTCGGCATCGGGCTGGTGCAGTGCCGCCGCTTGCCAGGGCACCTCGACGGGCACGTTGGTCTCGAGCCGAATCAGCTCCCGGCCAGCCCGTGCCGTGTCGCCATGAGCGCGGAGGTTTTCCTTGCGCTTCGCCCCCGACACCGAATCGATGTTCGCCAAGAGCGCGTCGAGCGTGCCGTGCGTCTGGAGAAGCTCCGAAGCGATCTTGGGCCCGATGCCGGGCACGCCAGGCACGTTGTCAACGGCGTCACCCACGAGCGACAGGAAATCGACCACCTGATCGGGCCGGATCGACCACTCGGCCAGCAGTTCGTCGCTGCCGAGCGGCTGGTTGGTGCGAAGGTTGAGCAGCGTGACGTGCGGCCCGAGCAGCTGCCGCGCATCCTTATCAGACGTGGCGATCGTGCAGTCGCCCCCCGCCGCAACCGTCCGCGTGGCGATCGTGGCCAGCACATCGTCGGCCTCGAAGCCCGGCAGCTCGAGGCAGGGAATGCCGAACACGTCGAGTAGCCGCCGCACCAGCGGGATCTGCGGCACGAGATCGGCCGGCATCTCAGCCCGGTTGGCCTTGTACTGCTCGAACATCTCATGGCGAAACGTCGGCCCGGGCGGGTCCATCGCGCACAGCAGATAGTCGGGCTTCTTCTTCTCGATGATGTCGAGGAGGTCCCTCGTGAGCCCGAAGATGACCGACACGGGCGTGCCGTCGGGCGCCGTCATCTCCGGCAGCGCGTGAAAGAGTTGGTAGACCCGCGACAGCGTGTCGAGGGCGAGCACGGTCTTGCCGGTGAGGTCGGGCGGCGCGTCGGCGGCGGGTGTATCGGTGGTCATGTCGCGGTCAGCATAGCCGGGGATGGAGCGACGGCGGGAAGGGCCTCATGATGGGCGCGCCGCCGGCCGGAGGACCATGCTCGGAGCCGGCGGCACTTGTGAGTTCTCTGCCCCAGCGGAATATCCGAGCCCAGCGTCCACAAGTGTCACCGTCTCCTGCGCGTGGCCTCCGACCAGCTGCGTGATTGGTGGGGTTGGGGGCAGGGAAGTTGCCGATGACGATCGAGCGAGGGGCTGCCCATGCCCCGGGAGCAGGCGTTGTCGACCAGCGCAGCCAGGATGGCGAAGCGCAGTCGGCATCGAGCGAGCGGAGGGCCGGAGCCCGCAGCGAGCGTCCGGCGACGGGGCGTGGGCAGCCCCGAGCGGCGCAGCGTGAGCGGGTCAGTCCGCGCTCGGCGGCTCGTATTCGAAGTCTTTCCACTTCATGGCGCGGCGGAAGGGCTCGATGCGGAGCACCACCTCGCCATTCTGGAAGATGCGGACGGTGCCGCTCGTCTCGCTCACCGCCACCGCCACACTCTTGGTGCGGCGGGTGATCGCGGCCGCCGCCCAGTGCCGCGCCCCGAGCCCCTTCGACACGGAGACGTTCTCCGCCGAGGCGTCGATGTAGCGGGCCGCCGCCTCGACCGTGCCGTCGGGGCCGATCACGAAGGCGCCGTCGAGCTGCGCGATCTCCTTGAGGCCCTCGCGGACCCGGGGGTCGGTGAGCCGCCGCTCGGAGCGGCTGTAGCCGCGGACGGGATCGAACCCAGCGGAGTGGCTCGACTGCACCACCTTCCGCGTGTCGCCCACCACGAAGAGCGTTCCGACCGGCTTGCCCTCGCGGCCCTCACGGCCGATTTCGACGGCGAGGTCGACGACAAGCTTGAGCGTCTCCAGTGGGACCTTGGTCTCCAGGTTTCGCAGGTCGCGGACCGTGAGCTGGCCGAGATGCTCGGCGAGGCGGAGGAGGCTCACCGAGTCGATCGTGCCGGCCTCGAAGCCGCTGTAGACGGCCACCACCTGCGCCTCGGGCGCCACCATCTCCGCTGCCACGCACTCAAGCAGTGCCTGAGCAAGACGCTCATGCACCGGCAGGCCGGCGACGTCGAGCGTCACCTGCTTCATGCCGTGGTCCGCCGCCCCCTCGAGGTGGGCCGCATCATCGGCCGCGACGAGCACGGGGCCGGAGTGGGCGAGCTCGCGGATCCGCGACCAGTTGAGTCGCTCTTCGACCAGGATCAGGATCGCCTCGGCCGTCGTCGACTCGAACAGCCGGACGGCTGTTTCAAGCAACCGTTCGAGTTGTGGAGTGACTTCAGCGACGGACACAAACCGGCTCCCTGCATGCCATGGGGCCGCGGGGCGAGAGGGCCGTCCGAAGAGGACGGCTCGAACGCGACACCCCGCCGCGGAAGCGTACGCGGGGGCCGGGGGGTGTTCAAGGACGGTGCCTTAGCGACGGGTCGTCGAACCGTCCGCCTTGCCGCTCGACGACTCCGGCTTGTCGGCGATCATCTCCGGCTGCTGGGGCGCCTTCATCGATCCGCTGTAGGCCGCGATGCCGCCCGGCAGCACTGTCCCCCAGGCACGCTCCTGATAGATGTTGAGGGCATGGAGGGCGTGGCCGAGGGGTCCGATCTTCCACTCCCGCGACGGCTCGCTCATCAGCGCGCCGCAGAGAAACTCAGCCGCCGCCACAACCCGCGATTCGTAGAGCCTGTTTTGGTCGAGGGACGACACCAGCCACTCGAGAATGTGCCCCGTGGTCTGAATCTTGCGATCGATGTCATCGTCGCGGTCGGCCATGTATTTGAACCACTCCGTGCTGAACGAACCGTCGCGGTTTTGGAGCTTGGTGAGCGCGAAGTTTTGGTAGTCGCGAACGTACTTGTCGGCCCGCAGGTAGGGGCCGTCGAGCTGACCGGTGGCTCGAAGCCGCCGCTGGCAGCCGTAGGCCAGACCGTAGAGGCGATGCGTTCCGCCGCAGGGCGCCCCGCGGATCGGCTGGACGATCTCCTCCTCGACGAGTCGGGGGAGCGACCACTTCTCGCCATCACGGCTGGTCCACTCGGCATCGGTCGGCAAATAGTGCGCCAGCGAGATGAGGGCAAAGGTCAGTTCCGTCTTCGACTTGCACGACCGCTTCTCTTCCTCGATGAGGTCGGCCACCGTGAACTGCTTGCCCTGCACCGTCAGCGGTGAGTTCGCGGCCACCCGGCACTGGGCGAGGATCGCGAGATACTGGGCGGAGTGGCCCTGCACGCCCACGCCCTTGAGCGCGACGACACGGTCGTCGACCGCCGCCAGCATCACCTGCCCGCGACACCGACCGCCCATGTTCGACCAGCCGATCGCACTGGCGAGGTCACCGGAGGGACCGCCGACGCGAACCTGCGTGGGGATGCCGAAGGCGATGAACCCGTGCATTACTTCCCACGGCGTGTTGTGCGCCGTGTTGAGTGGACGCCGCTGGTAGGTGGCGAGCGTCTGGGTAATCCGGGCGCGAAGCCGTTCGAAGCGTTGCGTCTTCGGGGGCGGGGCACCGGTGGCCTGAAGGCGGGTGACCACGATCGGCGGAGTCTGCCGCCTCGACTTCGGTGAAGGGGCGACGACGGCCGTCGGCGGCTGCACGGCCTTCGGGTTGGGCTTGTAATCGGGATTCGTCGCGTCGTCCACCACCTTGCTGGCCGCATCCTTCAGCTGCGAACCGATGGCAACCGCATCGCTCCACGAGGGCGATCGCGACTTGTTGTCTGCCGGCGCGGCGACCGCTGCGGCCGGACGGGCCGCTGCGGCCGGCCGTTTCCGGCTCTGGGCGGCGGCACGATCGACCTCCTCCTGGCTTGGCGGCTGCGGCAGCGGAATGAAGGCCGGCGTGGGCTCGACCTTCTTGACGATGCCTTCGAAAAAGCGGCCCGCGCGACTTCGCGACGGAGGAGCGGCAGCCCCCGGTCGATCACCGGCAGTCGCCACGCAGCAGGCCGCGAGCACCACCGGCAGCAGGCTTGTCCACCAGCCACGCATCGTCCTTGCGGTAGGCACGGGCGTACATGGCGCCGGCGTGGTGGCGTCGTGGTTGGGCATTTCGGGCTGCGATCGGGGCTGGGGCGTAGTCGTCTGCTCGGGGTATCGACCGGCGTGCCACGAGAATCATGGCCGTCGTTGACGCGGCCCCGAGGGTCGGGCCAGATTGCCACCTCGCGCCAACCGCCCCGGCTTCACATGGCGGGCGTCGCAACGGCGATGAACGAACGGCCGGGCGGGCCCTGCGCAGCGGCCACGCATCAGGCTGCCAGCCGTGCGATCAAAAAACCTTGCGAAACTCCTCGGCGATCGACCACTCGGCTGTGGAACCATCCGGATCAGCCGCCCACTCCCGCCACTTGTTGACGTCGTCCCCCAGATCGCGGCCGCTCACCTTCTTCAGGGCTCCGACGGCACGGTACTGAACCGCCGGGTCGGAATCTTCGAGCGCCTTGGCCAGCACCGGCACCGCCTCCTTGTCGCCCAGTTCTCCCAACTCCCGCAGAGCGCGAAGGCGGACGTCGATTTCGCGGTCCGTGCGATACCGCGTGGCGAGTTGCTCAACCGCCTCGGATCCGCCCCGCTTCCGCCAGGCGGTGCAGGCCGCCATCCGAACCCGCTCGTCGGGGTCCTCGAGGGCTCCGCTGCAGATCGCTTTCGCCGCCGGCGTTTCGAACTCCGCGACCGTGTCGAGAATCACGCATCGCACACGGGCATCGTGCTCTTGGAGAATCTCTTCGGCGAGCTTCCGTGTGAACTCGACCTGATCGGCATGACTGCCCGCCTTGGCTTTTTTGGCGTCGGCCGCAAGTTCCTCGATCCGCTGGTCGGCCGTGGGGCCATACTTCCGCTCCTCTGCCAGCGTCTGGCCGCTGGCGGTGAGTTTCTTCCACGTCTTGCAGCCCGAGAGCGGCAAGCAGGCTGCGACCACGGCCAGCCAGGCCACGGCGTTCCAACGAAGCATCTTCATCCCACGCATGTCGACCGGTCTCCGGGGGCGGGGGAGCGTAGCGGGGGGGCCACGGCCGGTGAAGACCAGCCCGATGGAATGCCCTTCCCTTTTGGCCGCCGACGTGCTCCCTTTCGGGCAGCACGGTCGTCGCCGGCTTCAACCAGCAGGTTTCGGATGTCGCCCCGCATGCCTCGCCTGCCCGTCTTCCCCGCAGTCGCAGTCGCGCTGGCGGGGTGGCTCGTGTTCGCCGCGGAGGCTCCGCCCGACTCTCCCGCCACACTGGAGCGGCTCACGGTCCGGGGCACGGCCGGCCTCCGCACGCTCGAGGGAGAGGTGCTCGTGGAGGCAGTCGACGGTGGCGTGCTCCTCGAACTACCCGACGAGCGGTACGAGGTCGTGCAGCCCGCGGCGATCGTGTCGCGGGAGCAGCTTGACGAAGAGCGCGGCACCGACACACCCCGCGAACTGGGCCAGCGGATTCTCGCCGAGTTGCCGCCGGGATTCAGCGTTCACGTCACGAAGCACTATGTGGTCTGCTTTGACACGTCGCGCGACTACGCAAAGTGGTGCGCAGCGCTGTTCGAACGGCTCCACGACGCCTTCGGCAACTTCTGGACGAAGGCGGGTCTCGAGGTCGTCGATCCTCCGCGACCACTGGTGGTCGTGATCTTCGCTGACCGGGAGGCCTACGAAGCGCACGCGGCCCGCGATCTCGGTGCCGCGGCCGACCGCGTCGTCGGCTACTACAACCTCCTCTCCAACCGCGTCACGACCTTCGACCTCACCGGTACCGATGGAGTCATGCGACCCAGCGGCAGCCAGCGGGGAGGAGCGGCTGCCCAGATCATGACGAGCCCTGCTGCCGCCGGCCTCGTCTCGACACTCGTCCACGAGGCCACGCACCAGATGGCCTTCAATTGCGGCATGCATCGCCGGCTCGCGCCGGTGCCGCTCTGGCTGAGCGAGGGGATCGCCACCTACTTCGAGACGCCCGAACTCGACAGCGATCGGGGCTGGCGGGGGATCGGCGCGATCAACCGGCCACGGCTCGATCAGTTCCTGACCGCGCACCGCCCCGGCGACATCGCCGCGATCGTGGCCTCCGACGACCGCTTCCGCTCGACCGAGGCTCCACTCGACGCCTACGCCGCCGCCTGGGCCCTCACGCGGCATCTCGTCGACACGCGGAAGCGGGCGTTCGTCGACTACGTCAGGCTGCAGGCCGCCAAGCAGCCGCTCACCGACGATTCGCCCGAGGAGCGGCTCCGCGACTTCGAGACGGCCTTCGGTGCGTCTCCCACGGAGATCGAAGTCGACGTCGTGAAGGCGATGGCGAGGCTGGCGTCCCGTCCCGCACGGTGATGCCCCAGTGGTACATTGTCGGCGTCAGGAGTTCCTTCCCCAGCCCCGGAGGCCAGAAGCCATGACCACCACGAGCCGTTCGCCCTCCGCCACCAACGTCAGCCGCCGATCGTTCCTGGAAGGTTCAGTCGCGTTGGCCGCCGCCACCGCGATCCCCGGAGGCGCCTTCGCTGCCGGAAGCGACCGGATCAAGATCGGTGTCGTGGGCTGCGGTGGCCGTGGCGTCGGGGCCGCGCTGCAGGCGGTCGCCGCTGATGCCAGCGTCGTGATCGCGGCGCTGGGAGACCGCTTTGCCGATCAGCTGGATGCCGCGGCAGCAACGCTCGCCGCCTCCGGAGATGGTCGATTCGCCAGCGGGCTGTTTCACGGCGAACGAGCGGCGGAGTTCGTGATTGAGTCCGATGTCGACGCGGTGATCCTTGCCACGCCTCCCTGCTATCGCCCCGCCGAAATCGCTGCGGCCGTGCGGGCCGGGCGGCATGTCTACGCCGAGGCGCCCGTGGGAATCGATGCAGCGGGCGTGCGGTGCGCCGCAGCAGGCGTCGAGGACGGACGACGTCGTGGGCTCTCGCTGGCCTCGGGCCTGCAATCGCGGCACCACTCGCCGACCCGATCGGTTGTGGTCGCCATCGCGGCCGGTGGCATCGGCCAGCCGCTGCGGGCGGTCGCGATCCAGCACATCGGCCTGCCGTGGGTCCGTCCGCATCAGAAGGGCTGGTCCGCCGAAGATGCGGCCGTTCGCAACTGGATCGGCGATGAGCGGCTCTCGGGGGGCGTCTTCCTGGAGCACCTCGTGCATGCCGTCGACCGCTGCTCATGGGCTCTCGGGGAGCCGACGCCGCTGATGGCCACCGCCATCCCCACGACCATCGCCCTACCGCAGCCACTGGACCGCCGCATGGCGGCAGCGGCGCGGATCGCGTTTGCCGGCGGCGCCACCCTCGAGATCGACGTCATCCGCCGCGAAGGCATCGAGGATCGCGTGGAAGAAACCCTCTACGGTCGCCGCGGCAACGCCGATCTCCGGCGGTGCACGATCCCGGGCCAAGCCTTCGCCGCCGCAGCGGGCGACGCGGGTGGCCACGCCACCTGCATGGCGTCGTTCATCGAGTCGCTGAAGGGCGGCCCCCACCGCGACGACCTCGCGACAGCCTGCCGAAGCACCATGCTGGCAGTGATGGCACAGTCTGCAGCGGCGGGCGGGGCACCGGTGGCCTGGCAGGATCTCTGGCGGCCGTCTTCGGCCCCACCGCCCTCACAACCGGTACAATCGTCATTGGTGTGAATCGGCGGCCGCTGCCGAGTCGATGACGCTGCCGATGCCCGGCACTCCGGGCGCGGGGGAGCCGGCTGCGCGGCCCGCCTCCCGGTTGAGTGGCTGGGTACCGCGTGAGGGACGCGAACGATGGCGACCACGAACCCGACCGTCTACCGGCTGAGCATCGCGCTCATCGTATTCGTCCTGCTCACCTTCATCCTGACAATCACCACGTATCTGTTCTTCAAGCAGCGGATGGACGAGCGGGCCAAGGCCCAGGTGGCCGAGAAGGCCTCGTCTGAGAAGCAGGAGTTGCTGAACTCCGCGCAGCGCGAGAACGAGGGGCTTCGCACGATCATCGGTGCCGCCGAGGGCTCCACGCTCGAGACGATCGAGACCGACCTCAACACGCTGTTCGCGAACGACTTCGCCGGCTTCAACGAGGAGCCGAAATCGTACGGCAGGCTCGTGTCCTGGCTGCGAGGCCAGTTTCGCGACAAGGACAAGGCGGTCCAGTCCGCCAAGACCGACCAGGAAAACACAAAAAAGGAAA
>QWPO01000181.1 GCA_003669255.1 Planctomycetota bacterium
AGCCGACCGGCCGTGAGGCCGCGGGCAAACCACGCTGGCCTTGGCGTCTGTTGGTGATTCACCCCACGCCTCACGGCGTTGGGCTTGAACAAACGGCCGCGCACGGCTCTGAGAACCCTTATGAGCGGCCTTGATGGTTGATCGGGTATCCTAAGGTGCCATGACAATGCTCCCTTCTCGCTCGCTCACCCTAGACGACGCTGCCGATCTGCTGTTTCGCGAGCAGTGTCGTCGTCAACTGCAGCGGACAGTCGAGGCCCGTATGAAGTACGGCTTCTGCCGCGTCTCGAGGCCTGGGCTCGACAAGCCAAGCTCGCGGGTGTTTCCGAGCACTCAGGCCTACCGCGAGTGGTGCGTGGCCAACCTCCCCGCCTACCTCGGCTATCAGCCCGCCCCCCCGGAATGAATGATCACTCGCCGTTCAACCCGCTGCAGGCGCAGGAAGTCGCCAAGGCGTTCGCCGCGGCCGGGGTCGATTACCTGTTCATTGGAAAGGGCGGCGCGATCCTCCTGGGTTTTCCTGGCACGACTCAGGACGTCGACGTGTTTCCCGCAAAGGATGCGGACAATGGCCGCCGCATCGTCTACGCGGTCCGCCAACTCGGCTTCACGATCGACGACACGGTCGAACGCGACATCGTCGCCGGTAAAGACTTCATTCAGCTGACCGACGGTCCATTTGACCTCGACATCGTCTTCGCGCCTGATGGAATCGAAAACTACGTTGAGGCGAAGCGTCGATCAGTCACCGAGGGAATTTTTCCCGTGGCCAACATCCGCGACATTATCGCAAGCAAGAAGGCGAGCAATCGGATGAAGGATCGAATGGATCTGTATCTTCTGGACCTTTTCCGCATCGAATACGAGTCACGCCGCTGAACGGCACAAGGAGAACGTTCAGTTCTCCCCAGCCACCGCTGGTCCCTCTTCGTGCGCAGGCTCCGGAGGCTGCTCCACCGGCCGTGGACCGACGCGGTCGCTCCGTGGGCTGCCCTCGGGTCGCATGCCTTCACCTCGTGGCCCAGGCTCGCCCCGCGACCGGCCATCACCGCGCGGGCCCTGGGGCCCGCCTTCGCCGCGTGGGCCCTGCCAGCGCGGGCGGCCATCGCCCGGGATTCCTCCGGGCCCCGGCACCCTTGGCGGCAGCGAGCCGCCTTCGATCCCTGGCGGAAGGCCCCGCCGCTCACCCATCCATTCGCGAAACCGTGATCGCCGTTCGAGCCATTCGAGCCGGCTCTCAGGATCGAGCTGCACGATGTTCTTCCGGTCTGGCGGATCGCTTGCCGCAATGATCAAGTGCCAGAGCCGGGCAGCGGCTCGGAGTTCATCCCGCTTCGGATCGGCCAGCGCCGACGCTACCGTGGCGAGGTTTCGCCGCTCTGTTGCGGTCAGTTCCTGAAAGGCCGCGGCCGATCGCTCGATCGAGTCCCGCTCATCGCCGGCCATCGTGGCGATCGTCGCTCGCCGCTCGTCGATCAGCGGCCGAGCGACAGTCCCCCAGGCATGATCCGCTTCCAGATCGGCGACGGCAGCATCGAACTCGCGTCCCTCGTCCCGCAGCATCTCGGGCGGCATGCGGAGCGGCTGCTGATTACGGCGAGCGGAAAGTGACTGCAGAAACTTCACGCTCCCGGCCTCCTGCAGGAGCGGCAGGTGCCGGACCAGCGGCATGGATTCGAGGATCCGGAGATCGGGGTCGGGCACGGTGACGCGGCCGACCACGATCCCCGCGATGAGGCTTCCCGCCACGGCAACAGCAGGAAGGAGCCAGCCCCGCCATGACGTCGGCTGGCCGCGGCCCATGCGGAGCGTGGCCCGCGGTGCCGACCGCGCTGTCGTGACCGCGGCCATGTCGATCGTGGTTGCAGCCATGTCGATCGAAGCGCTCGCCCGCGGCAGGGAATCAAGCGCACTCCAGATCTCCCCGAGATCGCTCGCCGGCACGCTGCCTTGCGAAGCGTCGCCGGGACGGCCATTTGGGCCGGTGGCATGGCCGTCGTTCATGACCGGTCTCCCTGCAGATACGGCTCGAGCGCGGTGCGGAGCTGATCGCGGGCCCGGAAGAGGAGCGACTTCACCGCCGGAACGGTGAGCCCCATCGCGGCGGCGATCTCCTCGTAGGAGCACTGTTCGAACTTCGCCAGCAGCACCGCCATCCGCTGCCGCTCATTGAGCCCGGCGACCGCGTCGCGAACCATCGCCTGCAGCTCCGTCCGGTCGGCGCGCCGGGTCGGCAGGAAGCCGCTGGCCGCGACGGCAAGCTGATCGAGGCCGATCGCCGATGACGAGGCCGACGTGTTCGCCGGCACACCCCGCTCGAGCCGTCGGTAAGCCCGCTGGCGGAGGTCGCTCGCCACGTTGTTGGCGATCGTGTGGACCCAGGTGGTGAACTTCGCGGTCGGCTGATACGTGGCCCGTGCGCGATAGACACGCAGAAAGACTTCCTGCGCGAGATCCTCGGCGGTGGCATGGTCGCCGGTGTGATGCAGGAAGAGGGTGACGAGCCGGTCCTGCCAGGCGACGACGAGGTCGGCGAAGGCATCAGCGTCGCCATCGCGCACCCGGAGCATGAGCTCCGTGGAGGGATCGCGCACCGGTTGCGGCATCACCGTCGAATCCGTGGCCATACCACGATTATGACGTCCGGCGCGGAGGTTTTTAACCAGCGGGAAACCAGCCCTGGCGAAATACACCGTTTGGAAACCTGAGTTCCCAAACGTAGAGCAGGTTGTCAACCTGCTCGGACCACGACACAGGTTGGAAACCTGTGCTACGTGAAAGCCACAGGTTGCCAACCTGTGCTAGTTCCAGGCAAGGCTGAAATGGCCATGGATGGCGGTGGACGTGTAACCAGGCCAAGGCCCGGAGGGCCGACTGCCCCTTAAAAGGCTGCACCGGCCATGGATGGCGGTGCAGCCGTGTAATGGAGCGGAGGAGGATCGAACTCCCAACCTCGGCATTGCGAACGCCGCGCTCTCCCAGTTGAGCTACCGCCCCGTGCCGGGGACGGCCGTCCAGCCGTTTTTCCCGCGGGAAACCCGATCGTACGGCACTCGGCAGGGGCTGTCCAGCGCTACAATACCGCGGCCGATCCCTGACTCTCCTCCGTGTTCGCCCGCCCATGAATGTCCCACCGATCGTCGTCCGCGGTGCCCGCGAACACAACCTCCGCGACGTCACCGTCGGGCTGCCTCGCGGTCGGCTTGTCTGCCTCTCTGGCGTGAGCGGCTCAGGCAAGTCGAGCCTCGCCTTCGACACGCTCTACGCCGAGGGCCAGCGACGCTACGTGGAGAGCCTCTCAACGTTCGCGCGGCAGTTCCTCGGCCAGTTGCCCCGGCCAGACGTCGACAGCGTGACCGGTCTTTCGCCATCGATCTCGATCGCGCAGAAGTCGGCGGGCACGAACCCGCGATCCACCGTCGCCACGATGACGGAGATCCACGACTTCCTTCGCGTGCTCTATGCGCGGGTGGGCACGGCCCACTGCCCCGAGTGCGACGCCGTGCTCGAGGCGCAGCCTCGCGACCAGATCGTGGAGAGGATCATCGCGGCCCGCAAGGGAGAGCGGGTGATGCTGCTGGCGCCACTTGTCCGTGACGCCAAGGGCGAGCACCGCGATCTCTTCACCGATCTCGTCCGCCAGGGTTTCACGCGAGCCCGCGTGGATGGCACCGTGTGCCGCGTCGAGGATCCACCGCCGCTCGAGAAGCAGCTCAAGCACACCATCGACGTGGTGGTCGATCGGCTCGTACCCGGTGACGCCACGCGAAGCCGGATCGCGGAGGCGGTGGAACTCGCCCTCAAGACCTCCGGCGGCCAGGTCATCGTTGCGAGTGAAAATAGGGACGGGAGCGATTTTCCGGCCTCCGAAGGCGGCACGGTCCCGACCGGCAGCGCTGGTCGGGGTGCTTCGCAAAAATCGCTCCCGTCCCCATTTCCCGACCTGGTCCTCTCCAGCAAATACGCCTGCACCGCCTGCGGTGTGAGTTACTCGACGCCGGAGCCGCAGCTCTTCAGCTTCAACAGCCCGCAGGGCGCCTGCCCGACCTGCGAGGGCCTCGGCGACATCTACGGCATCGACCCCGCCAAGCTCGTCACCGAGCCCGACAAAACGCTCCGCAAGGGGGCGATCGGTGTGCTGGGCACGTTCCGCGACATGCCACGGTGGCTGCGGCGCCTCTTAACCGGCGTGGCGGCCCACGTGGAGGCGAAGAAAAAGCTCGACCCCGGCGCGCTCCTCGACACGCCGTGGAAGGACCTCACCGCCGCCCAGAAAAAACTCTGGCTGAGCGGCACGGGTCTCGAAGAAATCAAGCTCTCGTGGAAGCGCGGGCGAGCGGAGCGCGGGGCGAAGACGAAGTTCGAGGGGCTCTGCGGCCTGCTTGCCAACCGCTGGCGGACCGCGAAGAGCGGGATCATTCGCCGGATGCTCGAAAAGCTCATGAGCGTCACCCCGTGCCACGACTGCCAGGGCAGGCGACTCTCTTCCCAAGCGCGGGCCGTGAGGATCACGACGGCGTCGAAGGCATGGCTCACCGCGGCGAAGAAGGATCCCGACGGCCATCCGGCCCAGCTCTCGCTCGACGCGCTGTGTGCCCTGCCTATCGCCGATGCCCGCGAGTTTCTCACGGCGCTTGTCCTCGACGCCACGCAGAAGCTGATCGCCGTCGAACTGATGAAGGAGATCTCGGGCCGACTCTCGTTTCTCGATCAAGTCGGCCTCGGCTATCTCGCCCTCGACCGGAAAGCCCCCACGCTCTCGGGCGGCGAGAGCCAGCGGATCCGGCTGGCGGCCCAGATCGGCTCGGGACTCTCGGGCGTGCTCTACGTGCTCGACGAGCCGTCGATCGGCCTGCACCCCCGCGACAACGTGAAGCTGCTCGGGGCTCTCGAGGCCCTGCGCGACAAGGGCAACACCGTCGTCGTGGTTGAGCACGACGAAGACACGATCCGGGCCGCCGACTGGGTGATCGACTTCGGCCCAGGCCCAGGCAAGCGGGGCGGCGAGGTGGTGGCGGCCGGCACGCCCGACGACATCGCGAAGAGCGAGCGGAGCGTGACCGGGGCCTTTCTTGCCGGCCGCGATGCGATCCACCTGCCGGCCGAGCGGCGCAAGCCCGGTGATAAGACACTGCGGCTCGAAGGCGTGCGGCACAACAACTTGAAGGGCATCGACGTCGACATCCCGCTGGGGCTCTTGGTCTGCGTGACCGGCGTGTCGGGAAGTGGCAAGAGTTCGCTCGTCGGCGACGTGCTGGAGCCGGAACTGCGGCGGCTCCTCGGCAGCGAGGTGGCGACGCCCGGCGACTTCGACGCGATCAAGGGCGCCGACGCGCTCGACAAGGTGATCGTGATCGACCAGTCGCCGATCGGCCGCACGCCGCGGAGCAATCCGGCGACCTACGTGAAGGTCTGGGACGACATCCGCAACCTCTTCACGATGCTGCCCGAAGCCAAGAAGCGGGGCTGGAAGGCTGGCCGGTTCAGTTTCAACGTGTCGGGCGGTCGCTGCGAATCCTGCGAGGGCAACGGCTCGGTCCGCCTCGACATGGATTTTCTGGCGGATGTCTGGGTGACGTGCGACGTCTGCGGCGGCGCCCGGTTCGCGAAAGACACGCTGGAGGTTCGCTGGAAGGGCAAAAGCGTCGCGGATCTCCTGAACATGGAGGTCGGCGAGGCGCTGGAGCTGTTTCAAGACGCCCCCGACATCGCCAGGAAACTGCAGACGCTCTGCGACGTGGGGCTCGATTACCTGCACCTCGGCCAGCCGTCGCCCACGCTCTCGGGCGGCGAGGCCCAGCGGGTGAAACTGTCGCGTGAGTTGGCAAAACGCTCGACAGGAAAAACGCTCTACGTACTCGACGAGCCGACGACGGGCCTCCACATGGCGGACGTGCGACAACTGCTTACGGTACTCGAGCGGCTCGTGGAGGCAGGCAACACCGTGCTCGTGGTGGAGCACAACCTCGACGTGGTGAAGCGGTCCGACTGGGTGATCGACCTCGGGCCTGAAGGCGGCGGCGGCGGTGGCCGAATCGTGGCGGAGGGCCCGCCTGAAAAGATCGCGAAGGCCAAGGGCTCGCACACGGGCCAAGCCCTCATGCCGATCCTCGCGGCAGCAACGAAAGCATCGAAGCCAAAACGGAAGGCGGCCGTCCGCCGGAAGAAGGTGGAGGACCCTGCGGCCGCGGTGGCGGCGATGCTCGACACGGTCCAGAAGACGTCCCGCGATCCGGGCCCGCCGTCGATCACGGTCCGCGGCGCGGCCCTCCACAACCTCAAGCAGGTCGATGCCGACATTCCCCGCGGGCAGCTCACCGTCTGCTGCGGCCCGAGCGGCAGCGGCAAGACGTCGCTCGCCTTCGACACGCTCTACGCCGAGGGGCAGCGGCGATATGTCGAGAGTCTTTCGCCCTATGCCCGACAGTTCGTGGGCCAGGTGCCGAAGCCACTCTTCGAGAAGATCGAGGGGCTTTCGCCCGCGGTGGCGATCGAGCAGCGAAGCACCGGCAGCACGCCGCGATCCACGGTCGGCACGCTCACCGAGATGTACGACCACTTTCGCGTGCTCGCCGCGCGGCTCGGGCGGATGCACTGTCCTGACTGCGGCACGGCCGTCGGGGCCCAGAGCGTCGATCAGACGGTCGAAAAGATCCTCTCGCAGCCGGACGGCACGAAGCTGCTGATCCTCGCGCCGATCGAGCTCAAGGTGGGGCAGGCGCCGGAGTCGCTCTTCGCGTCGCTGCAGGCGGCGGGGCACGTGCGCATTCGCATTGATGGCCGCACCGTGCGGCTCGATGAAAAGCCTGCGCTCGACCGCAAACGAAAAAGCCGGCTGGAGATCGTGATCGACCGCGTCACGGCCGATCCGGCGAGCCGCAGCCGGCTGGCCCAGAGCGTGGAGGCAGCGTTTGATGCGGGGGGCGGCACGCTGCTTGTGGCCCGGGCGATCGACGGCCACGACGGCAAGCCGCTCGACGAGCCCGACTGGCCGGTCGAGGTATTGAGCC
Organism: Planctomycetota bacterium; assembly: GCA_003669255.1. GTDB lineage: Bacteria > Planctomycetota > Planctomycetia > Pirellulales > UBA1268 > QWPN01. The sequence goes on from QWPO01000181.1 coordinate 7,011, forward strand.
GGCGGCTCGCCTGCCCCGACTGCGGACGCGGCTTCAAGCCGCTGGAGCCGCGGCAGTTCTCCTTTAATAGTCCGATCGGCTGGTGCCCGAGCTGCGACGGCCTCGGCACGCGGACCGGTGTGGACCGCTCGGCGCTCGTCCGCGATCCCACGCTCACGCTCCGAGAGGGTGCTCTCGAACTCTGGCCCTTGCTCGATGGCCCCGCAGGAAAACGGATCGGGCGGGCGATGCTCGAGGCCCTCGGCGCCGCCGCGGGCCTGCCGCTCGACGTGCCACTCGCCGATCTCTCGGGCATTCAGCAGCGGGTGCTCTTCGAGGGCACCGGCGAAGAGTGGATCGACGTGCCTCTGCCCCTGGAAGCCCAGGGCCGTAAGGCCCGGGGCCCTGTCTCGGACTCGAACCTGGTTCCCGCGCGCTCCGTCACGAAAGCCCAGGGCCGTGAGGCCCGGGGTCCTGTCTCAGACGCAACGCTGGTTCCCGCGCGCTCCGTCACGAAAGCCCAGGGCCGTGAGGCACGGGGTCCTGTCTCACCCTGGTTCTCCTTCCAGTTCAAAGGCCTGGAAAACGCCTGCGAGGAGGCCGCCCGACTCGTGGTCGCCCTTCGCAGCAAAGTAGACGCCGTGATGGACGAGGTGCCGTGCAGCGAGTGCGGCGGCAGCCGGTTGGCCGATGTCGCCAGCGCCGTCTCGCTCTGGGGACGCACGCTCGACGTCTGGGGCCGGATGCCGCTTGGTCGACTCCAGCAGGAACTCGCTGCGGTGAAACTCGACGACGCCGACCGGAAGATCGCCGGCGACCTGCTCCGCGAACTCAATGCCCGCGTGTCGTTTCTCGTGGACGTCGGCCTCGAGTATCTCGACATGTCGCGGCCGGCCGGCAGCCTTTCCGGCGGCGAACTCCAGCGGATCCGACTCGCGGCCCAGGTGGGCAGTGGCCTCACGGGCGTGCTCTACGTGCTCGACGAGCCGACGATCGGCCTCCATCCTCGCGACACGCATCGCCTGATCACGGCGCTCGGCAAACTCCGCGACCTGGGCAACACGGTGGTGGTGGTGGAGCACGACCGCGACGTGGTGGCGA
>QWPO01000188.1 GCA_003669255.1 Planctomycetota bacterium
GGCCGAAGACCGTTCGCTCAAGATCTGGAGCGTGCCCGACCTTGTGATCGAGCACGACTATGCCAGCCAGCCCGATCTGGTCTCGGCGGTCGTGGCCCGCGCCGATAGCGAGTTCACGGTGGGCCGGATGGACGGGTCGCTCGAGACCGTCGCGGTGGTGGTCGATCCTGCCCCGCGTGCGATGCCCATGACCGCGGCCGACGGTTCCGTTGCGGATGCGCCGGCATCGGCCGGCGGGCCTGTCGCGGCGACGGAGCGGGAGCCCAACGATCTTCCTGAGCACGCCGAGCCGATCGCGGTGCCGGCGGAGATCAAGGGCACGGTCGGCCGGCCCGGCGATCCCGACTGCTTCCGGTTCGCGGCCCAGCGCGGCCAGCCGCTCTTCTTGGACGTGAACGCAGCCCGGTCCAAGTCGCTTCTCGATTCGCGGATCGAGGTGCTCGATGCCGCCGGCCGCCCCGTGGAGCAGGTCGTCCTGCAGGCCACGCGTGACTCGTGGTTCACGTTTCTTGGCAAGGATTCCACGCAGTCGGGCGACTTCCGGCTCCAGAACTGGATGGAGATGGAACTCGACGAGTATCTCTACGCCAACGGCGAGGTGGTGCGGCTGTGGCGGTATCCACTGGGGCCCGACTCGGGCTTTACGGTCTATCCCGGCAGTGGCAACCGGCGGACGTTCTTCGGCACGTCGGCCGTGACACACGCGCTCGGCGAGCCTGCATGGATCGTGGAGCCATTGCCGCAGGGGAGCACGCCGGTGCCCAACGGGCTGCCGGTGTTCAGAATCTTCTATGAGAGCGACGACGAACCGGAGCAGCGGCTCGGCGCGGATTCGCAGCTGCTCTTCAACCCGCCCGCTGACGGCGACTACGTGGTTCGGCTCACGGACGTTCGTGGTGCCGGGGCGGAGTCGAAGCCCGATGACTATCACTACTCCCTCACGATCCGGCCGCCGCAGCCGGCGTTCACCGTCGCAGTGGGCGGCAAGGATCCAAAGGTGAGCCCGGGCAGCGGCCGCGAACTGACGTTTACTGCCACGCGCACGGAGGGCTTCGAAGGTTCGATCCGCATCGCGATGGAAAACCTACCTGCAGGCTTCGCCTTTTCCGGCCCCGTCGAGATCGAGGCGGGGCAACAGCAGGCGATCGGCGTGCTCGCGGCTGCGGCCGACGCCGTCGCGCCCGATGAGCAGGCCGACAAGGCCGTGGTGATGAAGGCCACGGCCACGATCGCCGGGCGGGAGGTGACGCAGGAGATCGGCACGCTCGGCGATATTCAGGTCGCCGAGAAGCCGAAGGTGACGGTGGCGATCCTGCCGGGTGCCAGCCCCGCGTCGGCAACGCAGCGGGAGGGCGAGCCGCTCGAGTTTTCGATCCGGCCGGGCCAGACGATCACCGCGCGGGTCAAGGCGCAGCGGCACGACTTCGCCGGACGGATCGAACTGGGCGGTGCCGAATCCGGCCGTAACCTGCCCTATGGCGTGTTCGTGGACAACATCGGCCTGAACGGCCTTCTGATCGTCGAGGGGCAGGACGAGCGGGATTTCTTCATCACGGCGGCGCCGATCGCGAAGCCCTGCCGGCGGCTGTTTCATCTCCACGCCACGGCCGACGGCGGCCAGGCGTCGGTACCGGTGGTGATCAACGTGCTGCCGCCCGAGACACCGGCCGACTGATACGGCTCACACGTGATGCTCGCGCGTGTATCAGGCTCGAGGCTGCCTCTTCTCGTAGCACAGGTTTTCAACCTGTGTGTCTTCCCGGTTCGCATCGATCTCGGCGTCGTGAAAGCCGACCGGCCGTAAGGCCGCGGGCGTCCCCCACGCTGGACGCGGCGTCTGGTGTTGGTTCACCCCACGCCTCACGGCGTTGGGCTTGTACGGCAGATGCACAAGCCGACCGGCCGTAAGGCCGCGGGTAAACCACGCTGGACGCGGCGTCTCGTGTTGGTTCACCCCACGCCTCACGGCGTTGGGCTTGTACCAGCGGCCGCGCAAAGCTCACGAAGAACGCGTCTCACACGTCCTGACGAAACGACGCGCGGGCATCCAGTGCGTCCAGTACGAGATGCAGGAGAGCCTCATGCGGACTATGCTCGTGGTGGTTCAGCAGTCGCCGTATTCCCAAGTCAAGGAACCCAACCACATGCCACAGTTTCAGATCGAGGGTGAAGCAGAGATCTTCGACGCCGCTGAGGAAATCGACGTGCGGGGTGAGATTGCCCGCCACTCATTTGTCACGGCGGAAAAGAGCCCTAGCGACGATACGACGGTCATCATCACATCGGTGGACCCGAAGGACCTGAGCGAGTTCGAGGGCCTGCTCTTCCAGATCGATATCAATGAAGAAGAAGACCTCGTCATCCTGCGGCAGGTGCAGATGTTTTTCTGGCCTTGGGAAGACGACGAGGAGTTTGAGGAGATGGGGTCGTCGGAAGACGATCCTGAAGTCGCCTGACCCACGAAGCCTGTCACGCCGCACGCCGGTCAATCGTCGGCCTGGTCGCCATCCTTGATGACAAACCGGGCCTGCAGCCGCGCAACCTCGCTGGCCAATCCTGCGAGTTTCACGCTCCGCAGGACCTCCTCGAAGTCTTTGTAGGCGGCCGGCGCTTCGTCGCGCGGATAGCTGCGGCAGTTGGTGAGGATGTCGGCGACGGCAAACGAGTCGTCGACGGCCCGCTGATCGAGTTCTCGAATCGCCCGCCTGCGGCCGAGCGCCCGGCCCGCCCCATGATTCACGCTGTAGCAGGAGATCTCCGCCCCCGGATCGGCGACCATCACGCACGATCCGGCCTGCGGGTTTCCGGGCAGCAGGATTGGATGGCCGGTGGTCTCATACCGCGTTCCCTTCAGCCCCGGGTGGCCGGCCGGAAAGGCTCGTGTCGCACCCTTGCGGTGCACCCAGGCGAGCTTGCCCCTGACGATCTCGCGGCGGGCGATGTTGTGGCTGATGAAATAGACCAGCCGGCCCGACACTCCCGGGATCACCTCCTGGAAGGCCTCGAGCACCAGCGCGTTGATGAGCAGGTGGTTGACGGTGGCGAAGTTCGCCCCGAGGGCCATGTCGTCGAGGTAGGAGTCGGCCTCCGGTGTGCCGAGCGGGGCGTAGACCAGTTCACGATCACCGCCTGGCAGGGGAGTGCCCCAGTCGGTGAACTTCCGCTGCAGCGACGCGAACTGCCCTGACGCGAGCGCGTGGCCGATGCCGCGGGATCCGCAGTGTGAGAGGAATGCCACCTGGCCATCGCGGAGCCCGAAGGCGTCGGCCACCCGCCGGGCGCGGTCATCGGAACCAACGCGGACGACCTCGCACTCGCCGAAATGATTGCCGCCGCCGTACGAGCCTAGTTGGGCGAGCTTGTCGTCGAGGTTTCGCAGCGCGCCCTGCTGCTCGTGCCGGGCCAGCCGAGCGGCGAGTGCGGCGGTTGTGTCATCGTGGCCGAAGTGGCAGGCATCCTCGCAGTGGTCGGCCCAGTCCTTCGGGATGCCGAGCGCACAGCAGACCTCGGCCGACGCACCCTCGACGAGCACCTGCCGGCCGACCTCCGCCCCCACCGACCGCGACTTTTTTGCATGCCGCTGACCGCGGCCCGGGCCAGTGGGAGTCCGCTCACAGATCGCGTTGATCAGCGCCCTCCGCACGACCCGGTCGGCCACCGCCTCGGCCGGCAGGTCAAGTTGCAGCAGGCTCATGGAGCACTTGATATCGACCCCGACCGGCCCCGGATACACGTGCGAGGGTGAGACGAGCACGCAGCCGACCGGAGCTCCGTATCCGCAGTGGCCGTCGGGATTGAGCACGAGGTCGGTGACACCAGGAGCCAGCCGCGAGTTGATCGCCTGCTGGAGGCAGATCTCGTCAAATCCCGCTCGGATCGCGGCCGTGCCGATCACGGTGACGGGACTGGTCGGTCCGCCCGTGGGGAGGATCGCCGTCGCGTCGGATGTGGGAATCAGTTCGTAGGGCATGCAGCGACCATCCGCACCGCGTCACCGTATCGGCTGTCGGTTCCGCTTCCACGATTAGAATCGACGCCCGCCGTTCACGCCCACGCCGGCTCACTCCGAATCCGCCATGCATCCCGCCGCCCTCGACGACAGCGCTCTCCTTCGCGAATGCGACCAGACGCGGACCCGCCGCAGCGGGCCTGGCGGGCAGCACCGCAACAAGGTCGAGACGGCCGTGATCCTGGTGCACCGGCCCACCGGGATCGGTGCGGAGGCCTCCGAGCGGCGGTCGCAGGCCCAAAACCGCACGGTTGCCCTTGCCCGACTCAGGCTCCGACTCGCCCTCGAGCATCGCGAGCCGGCGGACACCGGCCCGTCGTCGCTCTGGATATCGCGGACACGAAACGGCCGGCTCGCGATCGCCGTCGTCCACCGCGACTACCCCACACTCGTGGCCGAGGCGCTCGACCACTTGCAGGCCACTGGGTTTCGCACTGCCGACGCGGCGGCCGCCCTAGGCGTGACCACGTCGCAACTCATTGGCCTCTTTCGAAAGTCGGCGGCTGTGTGGACGGCTGTCAACGCGGCTCGCGTGGCGGCGGGCCGGTCGCGGCTCGCGTGACCGCGACCGAACTATCCGGCAGGAAAATACGGCCGCAGGACGTCGCGGGCGGCTCGCAAAGCCCGCTTACGCCCGTCGAGCGTCTTGCCAAACGTGTCATCCTCGATCTCGATACACACCGGGCCGTCATAGCCCACCCGCATGAGCTCGGCGACGAATCGGCCCCAGTCGATGTCGCCAAAACCGGGAATGCGGGGCTGGTGCCAGCGGTTGGGGAAATCGAACCTCCCCACCTCCGCGACCGCCCGCGGGTCGATCCGGACATCTTTGGCGTGCACGTGGAAGAGCTTTTCCCGAAACTCCTCAAGCGGCCCGAGCGGATCAATCCCTTGGATCACGAGGTGCGATGGGTCGAAGTTGAGGCCGAAGGCCGGCGAGTCGATGTCGGCGAAAGCCCGTCGCCAGATCGCCGGCGTGGTCAGCAGGTTCTTGCCGCCCGGCCATTCGTCCTTGGTGAACAGCATCGGACAGTTCTCGATGCCGATCCGCACGCCCTGGTCTTCCGCGAGCTTCACCAGCGGCCGCCAGGTCGCGAGAAACCTCGGCCAGTTGTCGTCGACGGTCTTCAGCCAGTCGCGGCCGACAAACCCGTTCACCGTCCGCAGCCCCAGCAGCGGCGCCGCAGCGATCAGCCGCCTAAGATGGGATACCGCCACGTCGGCCACCGCTGGGTCTGGATCGAGCGCGTTGGGGTAGTAGCCGAGTCCGCTGAGGGCGACGCCGTGCCGGTCGCACGCAGCCAGGACGGCGTCTGCCTTGGCCGGCGTGAAGTCGGTCACATCCACGTGCGTGACTCCGGCATACTTCCGCTCGGCGCGGCCCACGGGCCAGCACATCGCCTCCACGCAGGCAAACCCCTCCGCGGCGGCGAACGCGAGCACCTCGTCAAGCGAGAGCTCAGGGAGGATGGCGGTCACAAACCCAAGTTGCATGGTCGGTCTCCGGCGGTTGGAAAGGCTCCCTCAGTGTGGGTTGGATCAGCCATTTTCGCCAGGGCATCTGCCAACGCCGCGCACCGCTGTCGCGGAGGGTGTTACAACAGTGACGAGGTTCTCGCAGGGCTCAGTATGCAGCAGTCACGACGTGGTGCGGCCCTGGTGGTATCGCTTGCTGCCGCCATCGCGGCGATGACGCTCATCGTTCGTGCCGCTGAGCCGTCGGGTGACGCCGGCGAGGCGAGTGGCTCGGCCGGCGCGAGCATGCGGCACGTCGTGGCCGCCCTGGGCTACGGGCCCGAGGTTGGCGACCGCTTCGCGTCGTTTGGAGACGGTTTTCCCGCCGAGCGGTGGCGAACGAGCCTCGCCGCCTCACCACATCGCGGAGACGTGTCGGCCGTGGCCGAGGCGGAGACGCGGGTGATCGACGACATGCGGCGCCGGCTCGACGCGGTGATCCGTCAGGCGGACGGCAGATCGGAGTATTGGAACCTCCCCGATGTCCTCGCCGATCGGCGGGCACAGTGCCTGGGAAACTGCCAGCTCTGGTACGTGCTCGGCCACTCGGTCGGCCTCGACGTCGGGGCGGTCGAGGTGTCGTGGCCGCCTGACGGGGAACTGGGCGAGCACGAAACGCATGTCGCAACGCTGGTCAAACTCGCCGACGGCCGCGTGCAGATGATCGACACCCGCTACGGCATCAAGAGCGAGCCCTTTCGGTTCGGCGAGGTCTATCGCCGCGACGGCACGGTGTGGACGCTCGCGAATCTCACCACTCGCCGCCTGCTGCACCGCCGCGTGCGGCTGCTCGACCGGGCCGGCATCGAGGGCATGATTTTGCTCAACATTGGCAACACCTACCGCCAGGCCGGCCGCGAGGCCGAGGCCGCGCCGATCTACGAACGCGGACTCGAACTCGACCCCAACTCGCCCGCGTTGCACCTCGCCGTGAGTGAGACAAGCTTCCGTCATGGCCTGTGGGACGCCGCCGGGGACTCGATCCGCACGGCCATCGATCTCGACCCGCAGTGCAGCGACGCCCACGCGGCGCTCGGCAGGCTGCTCATGCGACAGAACAAGTGGGACGAGGCGATCGCGGCACTCGACCGGGCGATCGCCCTCAAGCCACAGTCGCCCGATACGATCCGCTCGCGACAGGAGGCGGAGCGGCGTCGCGGTGAGGGGGCACCCGCGGCAGGCCGCGCCCCGTGAGGGTCGGCTCCTGGCTATTTCGCCATGGCGATGATCGCCGACCCCACGAAGATGAACGCGCCCCCGAGAATCACCGACGGCTGCAGATGGCCGCCGAAGAACGCGGTCGAGAAGATCGCCACGAACAGCGGGTAGGAGATTTCCAGCACCGACGACTTCGATGCCCCGAGCATCTGGATCGAGGAGAGGATCGCAAACGCCGCCGCGGTCGCGGTCACAAGCGTGATCGCGAGCAGCGGCAGGCCGGCCTCGCTGGCATCGACGCGGATCAGCGACGCCGGCGGATGCCCCGTCGCGAGCAGCACGGTGGCGGCGACGGCGGCCCCCACGACTGAGTGGAGGAAATAGAGTTTGAACACCGACATGCCTGCCAGCACCCGCTCGTCGAGGCAGTAGGTGAGCCCCCAGAGCACGGCGGCGACCACGGCAAGGACGAAACCGGCGGCATTTGACATGCTGGGCTCCTGAAACGGGGGAGGCCGGAGTCTATCCCGTCTTGGGCTGGCACGCGACGCTGGCCACCGCGCACAATCGGGTTCTCACCAGGAGCGTTGCCCGCATGGATGCCTATCGAGCCGAACGGCTTCGCGATGCCCACCTCTGGGCCGATCTCGTGAGCAAGGTGCTCGGCGTGGTGGCGCTCGTGGTCGCCGGCTGGTGGACCTATACCAACTTCACCGTGGAGCGGACCCACGATCCGACGATGGAGGTGAACGTCGAGCCCTCCGTTCATCCGCTCGATGGCAGCCGCGTCTTGCTCAATGTCGACGTGTTCCTGCGGAACGCGGGCAAGGTCGCGATCATCCCCAGGTTTTCCGGCGGGGATGACGACCGGGATGTCGGCCTGGAGATTTCGATCGTGGAGATCGAGCCGGGGATCCAGCCGGAGCCTCAGGCGAAGGATCAGGCCGAGTTGCCTGCGCGGGCGGGGCAAGACCCGGCCGTACCCTGGTTCGACTGGACCAGCGGCGACGGCCGCCCGAGGCCGCTGTTGCTGAAGCGGAATCTGCTCGCGTCAAACGAGGACTATCGCCACCGCCGGTACCAGCTCAACCCCGGCGTCCGGTCGCGGGAACCGTTTGCCTGCGTGGTCGAAAGAAACAGGCTGTATGCGATTCGGGCCCGGTTCTGGACTGACCAGGGTTCGGTCGCCGACCTCGTCTACATCGACACGTTTCGCGTGGGCGGCGGCGGAAGCTGACTGTCGTCGCCGTCACGACCGGCCCATCCGGCCTCCATCCGGTGGCATCAGGCAC
>QWPO01000089.1 GCA_003669255.1 Planctomycetota bacterium
GACCGGCGCTGCATTGCCATATTGGTCTTCAAGCAGCGACTCGAAGGACACGGGCGATCCACCAGTCCCAGTCGCCAGGTCTCTCAACTCCGATGGCGCCGCCAGCGACCCGGCTGCCGTGCCGCGAATCACAAGCATCGCCGCGCTTTCGAGTAGCTGCTCGGCGGGGACGCGCGACCCGGCCGTAGGCGCAATAATCTTTGCGAATCCGCGGGAAGCGTCTCTCGCTCGGCTGGCCATGACCACATAGGCCACGCCGAGCATCATGAAGAGCGAGAGCATGCTGAGCACGATGAGCAGCAACACGCCTCGCCGCGCGCTGCCGCGGCGTCGGGTCATCGTTTCAGAGTATGCGGCCATTGTGAAAACCCTTCCGCAAAGCAGCGACTTGCCCAACCACTGCCGTTTGTCATTCCGAGTATGGAGAGGATGCTTCTAGGGTGACCGTCTTTTCGATCACGGCGACCGCGTCAGGTACGGCGTAGATCGCAACGCCTGCTCCTAGGAGAGGCCCGTCACATTCGAGGTACGCGCCGGTACCGCTATCGATGATCGCCGCCATGGAGATGCGACGGAACGCCGGTGGCATAGAGACTAGGCATACGCCGTTTGCGTGTATCAACTCGCTATCTTTACGGCCAACGACTAGCTGGTTTGATGCAGGCCAATTCACGTTTCCTGCTAGAGGCGCAGGAACTGGATTGTACGCCCCGAGGGGCAGTGGCGATTGGCCCGCGTCCCGGCTATGAAATACTACGACGGCGAGCGTTACTTCGTCTCCCGGAGTGAATACGCCGCCGGCCGGTTTAGTGAGTGTCGCAAGCCAGGAGAAATTGCCGCTGTAGGCCCGCGTGCCGTCGATGAAGCGGTTGGTGACGTCGAACGCATCGGAGTCGGGCACGTTGTACGAAATATCATCTCGTGCGCGGATGAGATACCATGCCGAAGGAGCAGGTCTCAGCGGCGAGGGCGCAGGCGGGGCGTTGGCGTCTGAGAACACGCCGTTCTGCCTTAGTATGGCTTGGTTGAATACGGGCCATACAACGCCGCCGAAAGCGCCAACGGGATCAATAATGACAGGCGAGTTAACGTTGCTGAGCGAATCGACACGCAGAAAACCCTGCGAGACAAGATCTGCCATAGCGTTGGCCGCGACAATTGCTGCCTGGTCAGTGACAAACGACGTTTTCGCCATCGAATGGCCGGCCGGAATAAACGACAGGACACTCGTCAGACCCACGGCCAGAATGCCGATCGAAATCAGCACCTCCAGCAACGAGATGCCCGCGCGTTTTGAATGTGGAGTAGTCATGGCCTTCAATGCCTACGTCTGTTAGAGGTTTCCGGTGGCCAGGCCGGCGCGGATGAATCTCTGCGAGTCCCTCGCCGTAGCGGAATTCGGGACGACTTCCGCGGTCTTAATAACGCCCGTCTTCGGATCGATTGCGATCCAAAAGGAGTCTGAGTACTGCCAGTTGGCGCCGGGATTGCTATCAGTGGGAGCGGGGTTGTATGGAAGTCCGCAGCGATCGACTCGGCCAATCAGCAGGTAGAGCGGGCCCTGGACAGGGAACCGTGCCGTTGAGGCTGGTGCCGTCGCGATATAACACATTTCGGCCAAAGCACCCGAGGCGTCGAACAGAGGTACCACAGCGCCGGGCTTCGCGGCACTTCCGAGGGTTTCCGGAACACTTGCTTGTAAATATTCCGGATCAGAGCGCCAGTCATCTGTTGTCTGCGGTGTCGATGAGCCGTCTCCAAGAAGATCAGCGGATCCACCAGGAGTTGGTCTGGTTCCAAACCGCTGAGTTCCGATTCCGGACCAGACCATGTCGATAGCCGTTCCAGCCGGGAGCGTTAGCGGCTGTCCCGGGCGCGTAGGCAGCCGATAGATGGCGAAGCGATGCGCTGCGGGCGGCGGAGCAGGCCAGAGCGTGTTGGTTGGCGTTTGGCTCGTTGTTGTTCGCAAACGTGCCGTCCAGGTGCCCGAGAGCAGAAAATCGTAGAAGGGTCCACAATCGTTGAACTGAACAAGATTGCCGGGGTTAGTGAAATTGGCAAACGCCGTGCCGCTAAGGCTCGCGACGCACACCGTAGATCCTGAGCTAGAGCTGCCAGTAAGGGTTGCGTTTGAGCCAGAGGCGGCGGGTGCCACCGTGAACTTTGCATCGAACGTATCGCCCCGGTACGGATCAGGAACATCCGAGAAATAGAGGTCGATGCAAGCAGCACTATTCGTCGGGAGCGGTTGAAGCCAAATGCCGTAGATCGACCTTCGGGAGATCGCGAGCGACTGGCTCTTGGCGAACTGAGCAGACACGTTTCCGGCGGCGAGTCGGAGAGCTCGAGTGCCTTCCTTTCCAGCGAGATTCGGAAGCACGACTACCGACAACAGACCGAGGATCGCCACCACGACGAGAAGTTCGACGAGCGTCATGCCGACTCGAAAACTTTGGCGGTCGGGGTGCATGCGTGGCTTCACTTTGCCAAAAGGTCGTAGTTCGTGATGTTGTCGCTAGCGGCTTTAACGGCCTCGGGAACGGAGGTGTCAACAAAACCATTCACGTTGCCCACGCAGATCGAGGGAGATGGCGGTATTGCAGCGGTTAGCGCCGTCAACCAGAACGGCGGCGTATAAGACGGCGGGGTTGGCTGGGGTCGATACTGAATCCCAAACCCGCTAGCCGTTCCGAGCGGGTCATTGGCGGCTTCATCAGGGCCGGCAGAAAGGATCAGTGGAGTCATGGCCCAGTCTCCGGTGACGCGCATCGTGTCAAGCGGATCTGGCTGCGCAGCGGGGAGTAATGGCGACACGAAACTGGCTGGCCACCTCAAAAAAAGGATCGGCCGCCCCCAGCCATCCCAGAACTCCATCGCACCGTCCTTGTCGATGTCACCGATTTCATCGGCCCTGAATGACTCCATACATCCGGGTTCAAATCCACTCATGGACAGAATCATGAAGAGTGTCTCGGCCGACTCATATAAGATAAATCGCGGGTCACTAGGCGGAGTGACAGTGGTCACGCGGTTCTTATAAGCGGCATACCGCTGGTAAACCGAGTTTTGAGCCCATGGGAACCCTGCGGGAAAAGTGAACCCAACGTCACCCCACATATCCGGCATTTCAACAGTCATGCTGACGCGAATATTTCGTAGTCGGCTAGCCGCCCTTAAGACGGGAGTCGTTCCTGCGGTCGGAACTCTGCGGGTGGCATAACTCTCGTACATCGACTGAATCACCGAATCGATCTTGCGAATCGTGCTCCGTGTTTTGTCTTCCTTAGCGCGCTGCCGAACGCCGCTGAGACCAGCCAGCGTGAGCGAGACGAGCATTGCGATGATCACGAGTACGACCATCAACTCGACGAGTGTAAACCCGCGGGCTGCGCAGATAAGGCAGCGTCGTATGCCGGCACGGTGATGAAGACGAACGCCCATCACTGCGACAGCCGTTCAGCTGCCTCCTTGAGCCGCCCGATCGCGAAGTTCGTGATGTTGTCTTCGTGGCCAGGGTTTGTGCCGTCCTTGTTTTGAACAGACGTAAACGGGCCGATTTGTTGGGACGAGTTAGGAAAAGGTTGCAAGGGCGATGTGAGGGGGGTAAGTGCACAGTCGGACGGGAAGCCAGACACGAGATTTCCGTATGTGCCGTCAGCGCCAGCAGCTATCAGTTGGAACGTGTCGGGGTTCATGTGGAGCTGTGCCCAGGACTGCTGCGAGGGGTTCACAGTGCAGTTTGACGAGTTGAAATATGGCGCAATAGCGGTCGTATTACCGTTGCCTATTGCCGTGTAGTAGAGGTCACGGGAATTTCCTACGGCGCTCGTGACATTCGCAGTCGGAGAGGTTGAGTAGCTACTGCTTGAGAAGTAGACGTACGGAAGGCCCGTGTTCGCCTGGCCCGGGAAGTAGACCGGGTAGTCTCGGGCAAACGCATTGCCTGCCAGGTTGGCCGCGTTTCGTGTAAAAAACTCCTGTGAAGAAACGGGATTAAAAGGCAACACGAAAGGGGCAGCAGGCCAATACGCTGTTGCCGCCAGCAGTCGCGACTCGTCGAAATCAAAAAGTTTGTTGCGGTTGGCGGTCGCTGTTCCTGCCCTCGGCGTTGCGGCGACCAACTGAGTGTTGTTGGTGAGTGGATACTGCGGGTTATCGAAATAGCCCTGCAGCCAGAACACGAGCGCCTGCGCAGGGCTCATCTGGGACATAAAGTAGTAAGGGGAGAAGTTTCCCGGATTCGGAACGCCGTTGCTTTCGACCTCTGAGATTCGCGGAAAGATCCGCTGCAGATGTTTATATGCGGGATGAGTTCTATCGACCGCCCCGCCGCTCCAGAGGCCTCGCATGTCCGAAGGCGGCAGACTTCCGTACTCGTTCTTGTAGTTCATTAAGGCCGTGCTCAGCAGTTCAATCTCCGCCTTGACCGCTGCGGCTCGGGAACTGGACATGGACTTCATCACTGCCGGCGTCAACAGCCCCGCCAGCATTGCGATGATCATGATCACCGCCAGCAGCTCCACGAGCGTGAAGCCGTTGCGGCGGGCGGACGACGGAGCCATAGGGGAAACGCTGGACACGGTGCTTGGCCTTTCCATGATTACGACAGGTCCTGAATCAGTTTGATCAGCGGCATGAAGAGGGCGATCACGATGAAGCCCACCGCACCGCCGAGGAAGATGATGAGCAACGGCTCCATCAGGCTCGTCAGGCTCTCGGTGAGCACCGCCACCTCCTCGTCGTAGGTGTCGGCCACCTTGTAGAGCATCGTGTCGAGCTCGCCCGACTCCTCGCCCACGTCCACCATGTTCACCACGAGGTCGTCCACCACCGACTTCTTGTAGCGGGTGAGGTAGAGGAGCGCGCCAATTCCCGGGCAGAAGAACGTCCAGAAGAGCATCGCCACGATGTTGAAAGGCGGCACCGAGTAGGTCTTGAGCGGCTTCGCGATCGCCTCGCCATCGCGAATCGATTCCGACACCTTGGCGAAGAGCCGCTCGAACATCATGTTGCCCGAGGTCTCCTTCGTGATGTTGAGCGCCTCGAGGATCGGCACGCCGGAGGAGAGCAGCGTGCCCAGGGTGCGGGCCGAACGGGAGAGAATGTTTTTCTCGACGAGCTGGCCAAACACCGGCATCTTGAGCGTAAAGAGATCCCAGCCAAACCGGCCGTAGGGCACCAGCTTGATCGCCTTGATGATCAGGTTGAAGCCAAACGGGATCGCCGGGATCAGATACCAGTAGTTCGACACCCAGGTGGAGATGTTGATCAGGATCTGCGTCATGTCGGGCAGGGTGCTGCCGAAGTCGTCGAAGATCTTTTTGAACTGCGGCACGATCTTCAGCATGATAAAGGTGAGGATGCCGACGGCCACGCACACCACCACCACCGGGTAAACGAGCGCGCCTTTCACCTTTCGCTTCAGCGACTCGCTCCGCTCCATAAACTCGGAAAGTCGGCGGAGAATCACCTCGAGCGCACCGCCCGCCTCACCGGCCCGGATCATGTTGGTGTAGAGACGGTCGAAGGCCTTCGGGCTCTTGCTCATCGCCTCGGAGAGCGTGGAGCCGCCTTCGATCTCGTCGCAGACGTCGAGCAGCGAGTTCTTCAAGCGGCCCGGCTTCTGCATCTCCGCGAGCACTTTGAGGCTGCGGAGGATCGGCAGGCCGGCGTCCTGGAGAATCGAGAGCTGCCGCGTGAAGAGCGTGAGGTCTTTGCCCTTCACGCCGCCGATCGCGAACGTGCGGCCGGGCTTCTTGCCGCCGCCGCCGCCCGCCTTGCCGGCCTTCGACTTGCCGACCTTGAGCTTCGTGACCATGTAGCCCATCGACCGGATCGTGGCCTGGGCCTCGGCCTCGCTCGCCGCGTCGACGGTGTCGCGGATTTCCTTGCCGGTCGATGCGTCGATGGCTTCGAAGAGATAGGTTGGCATGGGAGTGGGGGCACAGGTTGGAAACCTGTGCTACTTAGGGGTTAGGCGTCGAGGATGGTTTCTCGGATTACTTCGTCGGCGGTTGTTAGTCCGTTGAAAATGCCCTGCATGCCGGAGTCGCGGAGCGTCACCATGCCATACCGCTTGGCCACGTTGCGGAGTTCTTCCGTTGAGGCGTTGCGGATGATCAGGTCGCGCATCTCGTCGTTCATGATCAAAAGTTCATAGATGCCAAGGCGGCCCTTGTAGCCGGTGCGGTTGCACCTCTCGCAGCCCTTGCCGCGGTAAAACTTCTTGTCGGCCACCTGGTCGCTGGTCATCTCCAGGTCGGCGAGCACGTCGGAGCCCGGCACCACCTCCTCGCGGCAGCCGGTGCAGATCCGCCGCACCAGCCGCTGGGCGAGAATCGCCTCCACGGTGGCCGTGATCAGAAACGGCGGCACGCCCATGTCGCGGAGCCGCGTGACGGTGGAGGGCGCGTCGTTGGTGTGGAGCGTGGAAAACACCATGTGGCCGGTGAGCGACGCCTGCACCGCGATCTCGGCCGTCTCCACGTCGCGAATCTCGCCCACCAGGATCCGGTCGGGATCCTGCCGGAGGATCGCCCGCAGGCAGGCGGCAAACGTGTTGCCGATCTCGGAATCGATCGGCACCTGCACGATCCCGTCGATGTCGTATTCGACCGGGTCTTCCGTGGTGATCAGCTTGTCTTCGACGTCGTTGAGCTCGGAGAGCGCCGAGTAGAGGGTGGTGGTCTTGCCCGAGCCCGTGGGGCCGGTCACCAGCACGATGCCGTTGGGACGCCTCAGCACATCGCGGAACTTCCGCAGCATGCCCTCCTCCATCCCGATCTTGTCGAGATTGAGCGACACGACGCCGCGGTCGAGCACTCGCATGACGACGCTCTCGCCAAAGAGCGTGGGGAGCACGCTCACGCGGAGGTCGACGGGGTGGCCGCCCACGCTGAGTTCGATGCGGCCGTCCTGCGGGAGCCGCCGCTCGGCGATGTCGAGATTCGCCATCACCTTGATGCGCGTGGTGATCGCGAAGGCCAGATGCTTCGGCGGCGGCACCATCTCCTGGAGCACACCGTCGGCCTTGAGCCGGATGCGAAACTCTGTTTCGAAGGGCTCGAAGTGGATGTCGCTGGCGCCGTCGCGAATGGCCAGCAGCAGCACCATGTTGAGCAGCTTCCGCACCGGGGCGCTCTCGGCGAGGGCCTCGATGCTCGTCAGGTCGGTGACGCCGTCCTTGCCGGCGGCGGCCGCGGCGGCCGCGAGTTCGTTGTCGCTCTCCAGGTCGGACACGAGCGACTCCACGCTCTCGTTGTCCGACGAAAAAAGCTTGTCGATCGTTTTGGTGATCTCGGCCTCGGTGGCCACGCAGATGTGGATGTCGTAGCCGAGCAGAGTGCGGAGTTCGTCGGCCACCTGGATCTTCTGCGGATCGGCCGAGGCGACCGTGAGGCGGTCGCCCTTGAGCTCCAGCGGCACCACGCGGTAGAGCTGGGCCATCGGCTCGCTGATCAGGCGGATCACGTCGGACGGGATCTGGCGGTCGTAGAGCGTGACGAAGGTCGTGCCCCACTGCTCGGCGAGAGCCTCGCCAAGCTGCTCGTCGGTGTAGAAGCCGAGCGCCACCCCGACCCGGCCGAGGAGCTCGCCGCCGCGAGTGGACTGCTCCTCGATCATCGTTTCGAGCTGCTGCTCGTCGATGAGCCCGAGGTCGACCAGGATTTGTCCGATGCGCTTGAGGGCCATGAGTGGGTCGGGGGTGATGGGGGGCGCGGGTTGGGGAGCTGTGCGGGTGGTTTGTGCACAGGTTGACAACCTGTGCTACGTGGGAGCGGGTGTTACGTGGGAGCGTGTTGTGCTGGTGGCGTGCTTGGTGTTTCGTGGGCACAGGTTGGCAACCTGTGCTACTGGGGAGCTTGTGTTACTTGGGAGCCTGTTGTGCTGGTGGCGTGTTTGGTTTTCGTAGGCACAGGTTGGCAAC